>JAEUQZ010000750.1 GCA_016788965.1 Anaerolineae bacterium
TGTCCATAACACGCCGGCTGTGACTGATTCGCGTACCTTCACATCCAATTCGAGCGCGAAGTTGAATATCAAAATGACCAGGAGGGAGAACACCAGCATGGCAGAAAGCAATTCGCGTGAGCGGAATTCGGCGGCGAGGTCTTTTCGAACGATCGCCATCATGGCCTTAAAGAAGGAGGGGGTAGGATTTTTCATGATTCGATGGCCCCTTTGTAAAATGCCAGCAGGTTTGTTTTTTTGAGTTCTTCCTGTTTTGCGGAAGCAACGATCACGCCGCGCGAGAGAATGTCAAAGCGGGTGGCGAGGTCTTCGGCGCGGGCAAGATCGTGAGATGTCATCACCACGGTGCGGCCTTTGGCGGCGACAGATCGAAGCACATCGTCCAGCATTTCAGAGGCGTCCTGATCGAGGCCGGTGTAGGGTTCGTCGAATAGCATCACTTCCGGGTCGTGGACCACGGCGCGGCCGATGGCGAGGCGTTGCTGCATCCCGCGTGAAAAGGTGCTGACCAGGTCCTTGCGGCGGTGTTCGAGCCCCACCATATCCAACACCTCGGTAATACGATTTTCCTGTTCTTCAATTCCATACATGCGGGCATAGAAGAGCAGGTTTTCTTCCGCGGTCAGGTCGGGATATAACAATGGTAAATGCGATACCACACCCAGTTTGGCACGGACCTTTGCAGCTTCGTCAGGAAGTTTGTGATTTGCAACAGTGACTTCGCCAAGCGATGGACGTGAGAGGGAAGCGAGGATTCTGAGGAACGTTGTCTTGCCGGCGCC
>JAEUQZ010000751.1 GCA_016788965.1 Anaerolineae bacterium
CATTACAATCCATCTGTGCTTCAAACCGCGCTGATGGGTTTGCCGGTCATGCTGGTCGGGTTGGTGGTCGGCTGGAGTCTGGATCGTTACATCAATCCGGAAACCTTCCGCAAGCTGGTGCTGGTGCTGCTGGTGCTCATCGGTTTGCGCTTGATTCTGGTCAATATTCAGGGGTGAGGTCTATGTCCGATTTACTGACCGCCGGCAATGCTGCCAAGCTTTACTGTCTCGAGTGGATCGCCGCTTACGCCGCCAACCGGAGCGAGGTGAGCATCCTCGACTTGGGCTGCGGGCAAGCGCGAAACTTCGTCAGCTTGCTGCGGCAGTATCCACAGGTGCGCTATGTGGGCATCGAACCCTCCCCATCCGAATGTGAACAGGCGCGGCGCAATACCGGGGGACTGAACGCCACCATCATCAACGGGTATGCCTACGACGTGTACGGGAAGCTGGTACACGAACCGTTTGACCTGATCGTCTCGTTCAGCGTGTTCGAGCATGTCTACCGCCGCCTCGCTTACTTGCAGGCGGTCAAAGCCTGCTTGAAGCCGGAGGGGCGGGTATTGATCAATTATGATGCCGGACATTTTGTGGGGCAGCGGGATCTGCGGGAACGGCTCAAAAACCTGATCGCCCCCTTCGCTGCCCGAATGGGTAAAGAGCGCTACTTTCAGGCTTTTGTGCATGAAGCCGAATTTCAGTCACTGCTGGGGAAGGTCGGGCTGAAGGTAGAGGAAGCGCGGCGCTTCAACACCCATCTGAAAGGTCTCTACAAGCAGGTC
>JAEUQZ010000752.1 GCA_016788965.1 Anaerolineae bacterium
GGTTTTGGGCGGCCGTTGCCGAATCAAGTGCGGCGGTAAGGGTGGTGATGGCCAGAGCAAAGTGTTGCTCCTGAATCAAGGTCTGGGCTGCACGGGTTGCGCGTGCAAGCGGTCGGTCTTCTTCGGTTCGCGGCTGCGCTTGCAGGGCAACCGGAATCAGCAGAAGGAGGTATGGGAAAAGTCGAAGGAAGTTCACAACAGGATTTTGGTTCTCTCTCGCTCTCGTTGTTGCTGTTCTGGGAAACGGATGTTGGAGATGTGGGTGTTGCACCGGCGCACCGGGCAAAGATAACCAAAGCCTTCTATCGGGGGACACCTTGCAGCAGGGTGTAGCGTTTCCGGTGAGGCCATACCCCACCTCTCTTTTCTTTCCTCTGTGTCCTCTGTGCCTCTGTGGTTTTTTTGTGGCCCGGAAGAGAAAGAACCACAGAGACACAGAGAGCACAGAGAGGGGGAGGAAGAGAGAGCAGATTCTTGTTGCGCACTTACTGCCCGGGCCGCCACGTTCGGATCATCTGCCGCTGCACCTCCGTTTCCGGCGCGGGGATGTGAGCTTGCGAATCTTGGCCCAACCGAAGTTGGTTCAGCATGGCGATTGCTTCCGGCCCGGTGGCTTTCCCGTGCCGTGCCAGCCAGCATCCAACCACCGTTCCGGTTCGCCCTTTCCCCCCCAAGCAATGCAGGTAGAGTGGGTGGCCGGCAGCAATCGTAGCATCAATCTGGTCCAGGATTGCGCGCATCCCTTCGGGCGATGGAGTTGAGAAATCGGGAATCGGCATCC
>JAEUQZ010000753.1 GCA_016788965.1 Anaerolineae bacterium
GCCGGGAACACCGCTCACGCACCCCCCGCGCCATGCCCCCGACCCGCAGATCAGCAGTCGTGGGAACTCGGTCTCCACACCCCACGTCCCCCCCAGCGCCGCATCATCCGCGAACGGCCACGTCAGGTTCTTGTGGAAAATATTACCCTGCGGCAGTCCCAACTCCGCCTCCAAATCCAGCGGGGTTTTCGCCTCAATGCACGGCTGCCCGTCGCTGTCCACCGCCAGACAATCCTCCAGCGGCTCGTCCAGATACTGGTTAATCGCCTTCACATACCGTCCCAGCGTTTCCGCCCGCGTCCCCTCGTTATCCGCGTGGAACGCCCGCGCAGGTATATCAATCCCGAACAGCGTGATCGTGTGGTAGCCCTGTGCCGCCAGTTCCGGAGCCAGTGTCGAAGGATCGGTCATCGTCTGGCAGTACATCTCCCCCGGAGGCTGGTCAGGCAGCAGCCCTTGCGTCGCCTGTTGGAAGCTGGCCTTCATCGCCTCATACCCCTCGTCCATATGGAACGTCCCGGTGAACGCCTCCGCAGGGCTGTAACCCGCCGCTTTCAACCGTGGCAAGCGCTTCAACACCATATTGATCTTGAACACCGCGCCGGGGTCAATCTGCGCCTTTTCCGGTCGTCCCAGCATCACCTCCAGCGTACTCGGCGCGACATTCGCCAGCACATATGCCCCTTCAACCTCGAAGGATCGTCCGTCACGGGTGTAATGCACCTGTCCTGTCTGCGCGTCAATCCGCTCTACAGCAGCCCCCGTAACGATCTCGACTCCC
>JAEUQZ010000754.1 GCA_016788965.1 Anaerolineae bacterium
GTTGCGGGGATCACCGTGCTGAAAACTGGGATGCTGAAAAGTGAGTGGGGGATCACCAAAAACGGCTTGGGAATCCCCATCCGCCGCTACCGCACGGGGGTGATGCTGTACCGCAAAACTGGCGAGGAATTATGCCGCTACCGCGAGTTCACCTACGAAGAAGAATACGCTGGCGGAGGAACGTACAGCAAAAGTGAGAAAGTCTGGTTCAGCGAAGGGATGAAGCTGGTGAAATGCCCGTGATTGCTTGGTGGTGAAAAGAAACAACAAAAGGAGCAAGCCTGCGAAATCCACCGGTTGGAGTTCGCAGGCTTTTTTATTTCCAGCAGTGGTGATTTTGGGGGATCATCTAACGGTAGCCAGCGGCAATCCTCTCTTTTCTTCCCTCTGTGTTCTCTGTGCCTCTGTGGTCCTTTCTCTTCTTCGCCAAGAAAGGAAACCACAGAGACACAGAGGGCACAGAGAGAGGGAAGAAGAGAGGTTCGTACAACTCTGATATTCAGCCCAACAATTTGCACATGCCCCCTTTGCTCACGTCAGATTTTTTTTCAGAAATAACCCCATCCCTCCCCAAGTTCCGTTTGCTAACTTGCCGCCAATCCTTGCTGGCTTACTATTCCCAACTTGCGAAACCTACTCGACGTGCTTTTCCAGAAAGAAATCATGCGCCAACCCCATTTCCCAGATACTGCTTGGCTTGCAGGCGTAGTGCTGGGCGTAGCGTTGCTGTGGCCGGTTTGTCCGGTTGCCGCCCAAGCTCCCGAACGCCTTCCGATTTAG
>JAEUQZ010000755.1 GCA_016788965.1 Anaerolineae bacterium
GTCTCGGCGCCCGCAAGTTGGGACAGGGGGGCGCCGGCGGCGCTAGCGAAGGCTCCGGTGGTTGCGCTGACGTTCATGATCTGCGCCTCCGAGAGAAATGGAATGAACGGGGCTGGGTAGTGCTAAAGGATAGGTTTTTCCTGTGGGCGCGTCCGTGGTCGGAAGAATTGCAAAGTTGTTCGAATTGAACCGCCAAGGACGCCAAGGGAAAGCAGGGAGGATTGAACCACGACGGCGCGACGAAGCACCGAGCCTCTCAACTCTTTCTTGTCCTTGTCCTTCCTTGCGCCTTCGCGTTTTTGTGTGACATGAATGAATTTCAAAGTCTCACGCAAAGGCGCAAAGTAAGACAGGGTCATGGTGGCTTTCCTTGGCGCTCTTGGCGTCCTTGGCGGTTCAATTCTTGGAATTTGCTTTTCTCGCAACTCATTACCTCCCCAGCGGCCGGCCGAAGGCGTCGGTTCTGGCGGCTTCGCGGGCGGCGGGGCCGCCGCCGGCTTCGAAGTCGGTGCGGATTTGCTGGATCATTTGGTTGAAGCCGGGGAACGCCTCGGTGGCGACCTTCGGTTCGGTGAGGGTGCCGTCGACGTAGAGCTGCATCAGATTGCCGCTCGTCTGACCGACGAACTTCTTCACAAATGGAACCGCGTACTCGCGCGGGCCAAGTTCGGCGCGGAAGGCGAGTTTGACGTGCTCGTCGAAGCCGGTTTCGCCGTAGCCGTACAGGTCGACCACGTCGCCGAGAAAGTCGATGCGATTGAGGGCGATGTGGGGCCCGT
>JAEUQZ010000756.1 GCA_016788965.1 Anaerolineae bacterium
GCGAACGCGACCACTTCAACCGCTTGTACAGTTACGTGCTGCGCTTGAAGGACGGCGGGCCGATCCTTGTGCCGGAGACGCCGGATTACGCGCTGCGCCATATTTACGCCGGTGATGTGGTGCAGGCCATCAGCCGCTGCATCGAACGGGGCGCGATTGCCCCGCACGTCTATAACATCTCGCAGGAAGAAACCACATCGCTGGATGAATTCTTGGGCATCATCGCGCATCAATTGGGCGTCGAACCGCAGTTGATGCGCTTCCGCCGGACGCTGTTGGAAGCGAACGGTTTCCTGCCGGACTGCTCGCCGTTCAGCGAACGCTGGATGTCCGAGTTGACGAATGACTTGAGTAAACGCGAGTTGGGGATGCAGTACACCCCGCTGCGCGAGTATCTGGGGCGGATTGTGGCGTCGTATGAAGCGGAACCCCGGCGCGAACCGGTGGGGTATAAACGCCGTCACGCGGAAATTCAATTCGCCAAACAGACTGCCGTCAGCGGCTAGCCGATTTGTAATCGCCTCCTTCGCTCCTCAGCCAGCAGACTGAGGAGCTTTTATTTCCCGCGTGGAAGATGTACGTGTCAGCGCAGGTCATGACCAAACGAGCGGCGACCCGCAGGTACGGCGGGTGTATAATTCGCGGCACACGACACTTCTAAGTTGGTAGTGCCGATTAACGGATGAGAGTAGGCAGGCATGAGCGAGGATTACCGTCAGATGCTGCGCGAGGCGGCGCTGGACGAAAACACATTTACGCAGATGACTTTTAAGG
>JAEUQZ010000757.1 GCA_016788965.1 Anaerolineae bacterium
CACGCTCAGTGAGATCAACGACTTCCGTAGAAACGGCAAGCGCTGGGGCTGCTATGCTTGCCGGCCTTGGTGCTGGAATTTTCGCATCGTTTGATTCCGCGCGGGCGCACATGGTACGAACCTCAGCGACCCATACTCCAAATGACGAAGCCGCAGCGCATTTTTCGGAAGCCTATCTCGCCTACCAGCAATGTGAACGGCATCTATTGACCAGTTAGAGGCGCCAGTGTCCTGGCTTCAGCTCTGTAGCTCTGATTGTGCCTGATTTCAGTGTCGGCAACTGAGTCATGCTATCGTGAGGATTTGCGCCGACGCACTGGATACGAATGTAAAACAAACAGCCTTACGTGTTGTAGCGTAAGGCTGTCAGTGCCCCATAGGGGATTCGAACCCCTGTTTTAGCCTTGAGAGGGCTACGTCCTGGGCCTCTAGACGAATGGGGCCAATGGATGTCAGTGTAACATATCCCGCGCAACGGTCAAGCGGCAGTTACACGAGCTGCGCACCCAGAGGGATTCGAACCCCCGGCCGTTGGTTCCGAAGACCAATGCTCTATCCGCTGAGCTATGGGTGCGTGTATTTAGATTCTAGCGAACTTGCCCACAGACGCAAGTGCAAACATTGCCTACCGTCGTGCCATCCGTATGCGCAGTAAATTCTGATTGTGCCGGGTCGCCGCCAATCCCACAGGGTCTTTGATCCGGTATTGCAACGCTGCTGCGCGCCTCAACAAGATTTGTGCCTCTGGATAGTCGCGAGTCTCAGTCAACAAA
>JAEUQZ010000758.1 GCA_016788965.1 Anaerolineae bacterium
CGCAGTTGTCCTTGTAGTCTTCGCCATCCTCGCGATAGAGCTGCGGGCGATCGTAGTAATCGTCCTGCGCGACGAGGAACACCGGCACGTCGGAGCCGGGCAGGCGAGAGCGGAGGTAATGGCCGCGAACCATTTTCTGGCCGATGGGAATCTCAACCCGTACGCCGGTCGGCTCGATGGGAATGTCGGCATTCCGCGCCTGCCGAAACGCCGGCAAAATGACGACCGGTTTGTGTCCCAGCCGAGCCAGCTCACGCGGCAACGCCCCGCAAACGTCGCCGAGGCCGCCAGTCTTCGAGAAGGGCGCCGCTTCAGCGGTGGCGAACAGAATATTCACGCGTTAATCGCTCCGCTTGGGAATTGAACCACGACGACACAGAGGACACGACGAAATACGCAGAAGAATTGAACCGCCAAGGACGCCAAGAGCGCCCAGGAAAGACAAGAGTTACCCGCGAATGACGCCAATGGACGCGAATAAGAACCAATTCATTCTTTCATTCGCGCCGATTCGCGTCATTGGCGGCTCTTGCTTTCCGTCGTGCTCGTTGTGCCGTCGTGGTGAACTCTTCTCCGTATTTCCTTGGCGCTCTTGGCGTCCTTGGCGGTTGCCTTGTCTTACGAACTACTTCGCCACAGTCTGCCCGACGACTTCGCCGATGCACTGGGCCACGCGTTCGATATTGGCCGGCGTCAGCCCCGCGACGTTGATGCGACCCGATCCGACAATATAGATCGCATACTCCGACCGGAGCGTCTCGACTTGCTCC
>JAEUQZ010000759.1 GCA_016788965.1 Anaerolineae bacterium
GTGGCAGAAAACCGGTAACCCGCGCCGCGGACAGTTTGTATCCATTCATCCTTACCCGCCAATTGTAGCGCTTTGCGTAACCGGCGGATATGCACGTCGACGGTCCGCTCTTCAACAAATACATGATCGCCCCAAACCCGGTCGAGCAATTGACTGCGTGAATAAACCCGTTCGGTATGCGTCATCATGAAATGCAGCAAGCGATATTCCGTTGGTCCCAATTCAATTTCCTGGTTTCCGGCTGTCACGCGGTGATTCACCGGTTCAAGCCGCAAACCATCGATTTCAACCGCCTCGTCGGATGCTTCCGGAATCAGTCGGCGCAGCACGGCATTGATACGCGCAACCAGCTCACGCGGCGAGAACGGCTTGGTGATGTAATCATCCGCGCCCATTTCCAAACCGGCGACTTTATCCGTTTCCTGCGTGCGCGCGGTGAGCATGATGATCGGAATCAAGCGTGTGCGTTCGTTACGCCGCAGCACCCGGGCGAATTCAACGCCACTCATTCCAGGCAGCATCCAATCCAGCAGAATTAGATCCGGCAAAGCCGCCGTGATCAGCGCCATGGCTTTCTCGGCATTATCCGCGCAAACTGTCTCGTAACCGGCTTGCTGCAAATTATAAGTGATCAACTCCTGTATCGCAGCTTCGTCTTCCACAATCAATATTGTTGCCGTCATATAAATTCCTGTATCGATCAATTTTTTCCGTACAGTTTGCTACAATGCACCCCATCAGCTTTTAATCCCAATGCAGTGAATACGACA
>JAEUQZ010000075.1 GCA_016788965.1 Anaerolineae bacterium
GTCCATATCCTGCACGCTGCCGTCGTCCTGCGCCGATTCCAGAATCTTGATCTCGATCTGTTTCGTCCCGGCGCGGAGCAGCCCATCCTCATAGTAGTAGAGCAGGGCCAGCCGTTGAATCGGCGGCATCGGCCCCATCGCGTTGTAGAGCGCATTCCCCCACGGGATCAGATCGGGCACATCCCAGCCCCAGCCTTCCAGCGCCCGGTAGCCCATCGTGCTGTGACGGGTTTCATCCCACGACCATCGCGCCAGATCGAGGTAGAAGTCCCAGGGCTGATTCTCGAAGTCCCACATCGAGGCCGCCACCACCTCCGCCGCCCAGATTTCGTTGAAGTGGCTGATAGCCGACCAGACCTGCATCGCCACCCGCTTGTCCAGCGCCTCGATGCGCTGCCAGGCTTTGCGGCCTTCCACGTCGTACTTGTTCTCATGCGGCAGATGAAACAGCGCCGGTCGCCAGCGCGAGTCCCGCTGCACGCTGCGGCCTATGGCATAGGCCGGCTTCCCCGCCTGGGGATGATCCGCCGGGAAGGGGGCCGGCGCATCCTGGCCGAGGATGCCGCCGAAAGCCGCGCAGCACTGGCGGATGAAATACTGCCAGGGCGCAGTCTCTTCAAACAGCCCCGGCGCGACCCGTTCGGCCAGCGCGCGCATCCGCTCGATCTGAATCTGCTTGTCGGCGATGATGTGCCGCAGCGCATAGACCGTCGGCGCATCATCCAGCGGATCGGTCTGTTCGAGGTAGCTCTGATACGCCCGCGTCAGTTCCGGCAGCAGCGCCCCATACACACCGCCAATGAACTCCTGCGAGTCCGTCCCTTTGGCGAATTCCCCGGCCAGCTTCACCATATCCGCGTCGTACTTCTTATCCACATCTCGGCGGGGATAGCGCAGTTCCAGCACGCGGGTGCGGAGCGCGTCGGCATGGCGCGAGGTCTCCCACATATCCTGGGAAAGCTGCCGCTTGAAGTCCCACTGGCTGGTATCGACAAAGCGGGCCGCCAGCGTCCGCATCAACTGGCGTTCGATGACGTAACAGCGTTTGAGGTAGCGGGAGGCGTTTTCGACCCGGACATCGGCGTGTGCGGCCCGGCTGGCTGGCAAAACCTTTACCATAAGCGCCCTCGTCGGAATCAACTCAATCTTGAAAGGACTGTACATGTTTTGGATGTTGTTTAGAGTAAGTCTAATCACCAGTCTGGGGACTGTCAAGCAACCGCGCGTCAGACCGCTTGACAGTCCCCTCAAACCCACCTAAGCTTAAGGAAAGTTGTACAGACCATTTTTCCAAGTTGTTTCAAACCTTTACGGTTTCTTCCGATGATCGCGCTGTTCTTCTTCGCCCAACGCTATTTCATTGAAGGCATTCAGCTCACCGGCTTGAAAGGATGAACCATGATTCTCGGCATAAGTACGCTGGCCGGCCTGCCCCTGCTGCGGCCCGGTGTGCGCCGTCTCCGCGCCTCCAGTTATGATCCGTCCGGCGGCAACAGCGATTGGTGGGAATTCGCACCCGGCCAATCCCGCGACCTCGCCAAACTGACCGGGCCGGGCTGCATCAAGCACATCTGGGCCACCCTGTGGTCGGAGGACAAATACGCCCTCCGCAAAGTGCTGCTGCGGATGTTCTGGGACGGCGAAACCACCCCCAGCGTCGAAACCCCCGTTGGCGATTTCTTCGGCATGGGGCACAGCCTCACGCGCAACTTCGTCTCCCTGCCGCTGCAAATGAGTCCTGAAAGTGGCCGCGCATTCAACTGCTGGTTCCCGATGCCCTTCCAGACCTCGGCGCGGATCGAACTCGTCAGCGAAGGCAGCAAGAAGATGAACTTCTACTTCTACGTCGATTATGAAGCCTATCCCGCTGGCACAAACCTGGACGACTATGGCCGCTTCCATACCCAGTGGCGGCGCGTCAATCCGACCCCCGGTTGGGCCGACCCCGCCGTGCGCTGGGAGGACGGCCACGACAAGATGTTCGAAACCTGGCGCGTGCCCAATACCACCGGCGACGCCAATTACCTGATCCTGGATGCCGAAGGCCGCGGCCATTACGTCGGCTGCCATCTGGATATCGACTGCTTCTCCCGGCAGGCCAATGACTGGTACGGCGAAGGCGACGACATGATCTTCATCGATGGCGCGCCCTGGCCGGGTCTGCACGGCACAGGCACGGAGGATTACTTCAACACCGCCTTCGGCCCCAAACAGGAATACAGCGCCCCCTATCATGGCCTGATCCTGTATCAGGGCACGGAGGATTGGCCCTGGCGCGGCAAGAACTCGATGTACCGCTATCACATCGAAGACCCGATCTTCTTCGAGAAATCGATCCGCGTGACCATCGAACACGGCCACGCCAACAAACTGACCAACGACTACTCATCCACCGCCTACTGGTATCAGACCGAACCACACAAGCCCTTCCCGGCCATGCTCCCGGTAGAAGGCCGCCTGCCGCGCCTGTAAGCCGCTCAGAGGGGATACGCAGCGATGAGACCCTGGCATAACCTGATCGAGACCGAGTCGCTTTCGTTGGATGGCGAATGGGAGTTCTCCCTGGCCGGGCAGACCGGGCGCATCCAGATTCCCGGCGTCTGGGAAGCCCAGGGCTATCCTCGCCGCGTCGATGGCCCGGCCATCTTCCGCCGCCGCGTCCATGTCCCGGCGGAGTGGGGCAGCCGGCGCATCCAGCTTCAGTTCGACGCGCTGAGCTACCACGTCGAAGCGCGGGTCAACGGCGTACCCGTTGGCGAACATGCCGGCCTGTGGTCGGCCTTCGCCTTCGATGTGAAAGCCGCCATCCGCCTCGGCCAGGAAAACCTCATCGAACTGACCGTCTATAAACCCGGCGACCGCTTCCCTATGCGCGAGTCGCTGGCGGGCTTCCTGCCGGATGTCTGCATCCCCTTCGGCGGCCTCTGGCAGTCGGCGCGGCTGATGGCCTTGCCCCACACCGCCTTCAGTGATGTCTGGCTGCTGCCGGACGCCGAGACCGGCCGGGTGCGTATCGACGCTGCCTTCCACAGCCTGAGCAGCCGTGATGCGGCTATCCGCCTGTTCGACCCCAACGGCAATGGCGTCGCCCAATGGCGCGGCCCGCTGGAATCCGAGCGCCTCCAGGCCGAACTGAGCGTCCCCGCGCCGCGCCTGTGGAGTCCATCCGATCCTGTCCGCTACACTGCCGACCTTCGCCTGGAATCCGAAGGCCAGCTTCAGGCGGTCGTGCGGCGCCAATTCGGATTCAGGACGCTCTCCCACCAGGGCGAGCAGCTTTGCTTCAACGGCGATCCCGTCAGTTTGCGCGGCGTCCTCAATTGGGGCTGGTATCCCCAAATCCTCTGCCCCGCGCCCGACGAAGCCGCCATCCGCGACGAATTCCGCCGCGTTCGCGCCCTCGGCTACAACCTCGTCAAGCTGTGCCTGTATGTCCCCTCACCGCTCTACTTCGAGATCGCCGATGAGGAGGGGATGTTCCTCTGGCTGGAACTGCCCATGTGGCTGCCGGAGGTGACGCCCCGGCTGCGCCAGCAGGCTCCCCTCGAATATGCTGATATTCTGGCGCAGGTGCATCATCACCCCTCGGTGGTCATCTACAGCCTCGGCTGCGAATTGGGCGAAGACGCCGACGCCAATTTCCTCGGCCAGTTGAACGGCATCCTGCGGAGCCGGACGAGCGGCATTCTGGCGTGTGACAACAGCGGCTCCGGCGAAGCCTACGGCGGCCTCGCCTTCGATTACGCCGACTTCAACGACTACCACTTCTACTGCGACCTGCACTACTTCATGCCGCTGGTCGATCACTTCAGCCGCGACTGGAGGCCACCACGCCCCTGGATTTTCGGCGAGTTCTGCGACTCCGATGATTTCCGCGATGCCGATGAAGTCGCCGCCGCCTATGGCGGATCGCTCCCCTGGTGGCTGACCGAGAAGAACCCGATCCACCCGCTCGAAAAACTGGCTTATGTAGAGCAGGTGCAGCGCATGGCGCAGCTTGTTGATCTGGGCTTCAGCGGGCAGGACTTACAGCGCATCTCCCGCCAGCAGTCCTTCGCCATCCGCCAAGCCATCCTGGAGAAAGTCCGTGGCCGTGACGGCATGGGCGGCTATGTCGTGACCAGCATCCGCGATACCCCGCTGGCGACCTCCTCCATGTTCGACGACCTCGGCCGTGCCAAAGTCGATGCCGAAGCCTTCCGCGCCTTCAACGCCGATAGTGTCCTGCTGCTGGAACAGGGCCGCGCCCGCAGATCGCTTCAACCTGACGGCCGGCCGCCCCGTCGATTACCGGATTGTGCTGTCGCACATCGGCCAACCGCTCGCCAGCGGCAGCCTGGAGTGGCAGCTTTCGGACTCATCCGGCGCGGTGCTTGCCAGCGGCAGCAGCCCCGTCGAAGGGCCGCTGCCCGGCGGGACGCTGCGCGAGATCGCCTCGTTCGCCTTCATCGCCCCCGCGCAGGGTGGAACCTATGCCCTGTCCGTCCAGTTCGGAGCCATCCGCAATCACTGGCCGCTCTGGGTCTATCCGGCCGTCTTGTCCTGGCCGGATGCGCTGGTCTGCTATGATCCGGGCGGGGCGCTGGAAGGACTGATTGATCTCAAACAGGTCGTGACGGAACTCCGCAGCGATGCCGAACTCGCCGCCCTCAAGGATGGCGTCCTGGTCACAAGCGCCCCGACCGAGGCGGTGCTGGACTTCATCCGTCGCGGCGGTCGCGTCTTGATCCTCCAGACCGGGCCGGGACACTTACCCGCTGTGCCGCGTCCCTTCTGGCGCGAGTCCATCAAGCTGATCGTGGATCACCCGGTCTGGGATGGCTTCCCGCACCAGGGCTTTGCCGATATGCAGTTCTACCATCTGGCGACCGATCACGCCCTGGATACCGCCCGGCTGGCCGAGGTCGTCCCCGGCCTCACCGCCGTGACGCCGATCCTGCGCCGCCTCGACGCCCGCCTCTTCACCCTGACCGACTATCTGCTCGAACTGCGGATCGGCCAGGGCATCGCGCTGGCCTCGACGCTGCGTTTCGCGGGCGGCATCGGCGACCAGGTGGGCGATCTGAAAACCAACGTGGCGAGCCGCCACCTGCTGGCTCGCCTGCTGCATTACCTCACTGCCTGATCCAGCGCTATAATGGTTTCCAGTGAGCCTTCAGGTCACGCTCAGTCATGTGGAAACTCGCCCAGACACCCTGTTGAGGAACCCATCATGAGTGACAACAAAGTCCCAGAGAAAATGCGCGACATCTATGATGCAATCGTCGCGCTGACCGACCAGATTTGTGGACAGCATTTATCCCAGGAATATGTTGATCTGAGCCGCAAGATGGCCGCCACGCTCGCTCGCAAACGCCCATCACCGCTCGCCAGCGGCCGGGCGAAAACCTGGGCCGCCGGGATCGTGTATGCGCTCGGTCAGATCAACTTCCTCTTCGATAAAACTCAAACACCCTACATTTCCGCCCGTGACTTATGCGCCCTGTTCGATGTCAGCCAGAACAGCGCCAGCGCCAAAGCCAAACAAATCCGCAACGCACTCCGTATCCATCTGCTCGATCACAATTGGCTGCGGCCGAGCCAGCTAGCCGAACATACGGCCGTCTGGCTGGTTTCAGTCAATGGGTACATTGTCGATATTCGGAGTATGCCGCGTTACATCCAGGAAAAAGCCTACCTCAAAGGCATCATCCCCTATGTGCCTGCTGACCGCGGCGAATGAGTTGAAACAATTCCATTGAGGCTCCCTTGAAAATAGCCCTTCTCACCCCGAAACATGCCTTCGTAGGGACGGCCTTTTGGCCGTCCGCCGCGTCCCCGCCCCCACAAAGTCGCCCCGGTAGGGGCATGATGCATCATGCCCACTCCCTCAACAATAACCCCTCTCCGCCAGAACCCCCGTAGGGGGTGGTCTTCACCTAGCCGGGGGATTACATCCCTCGGCGTCGCCCCGCCGACTCGCCCACCCATTTTCATCCCTTTGTGTGGTGTTCCCTTTCATGGACAGATGCTCCGTATATCCCCCCCACTCCCTCCGTATGATCTCTGTGTCCTCTGTGTCTCTGTGGTTCAATTCGTATCGACATCTTCGTCTTTGGGTGTGATGCCATTTCATAGGGACTTGGCGGTTCAATCCTTGTTTGTTTTCCAAAACCTGCTCCTGAAAAGTCCCAGCCCACCCCCGGAACTATCTCCCTGACCCCTTCCGCGCTACAATGACACCAGATTTCGGTCACTGGAGTATAGATCATGTCTTTGAAAACCCTCCCCCTGCGGAGCGAAATTGCCGACCAGTTCAAGTGGAACGCCGAGCAGGTCTTCCCCTCCCGGCAGGCCTGGGCCACCGAGCTGCAAGCGGTCGAGGCCATGCTGCCCCAGGTCGCTGCCTATCAGGGGCGGCTGAGTGAAGGTGCTGGCGTCCTCGCTGATTGGTTCGACCTGTCGTCGTCGGTCTTCCGCCGCGCCATGAAACTGTTCTTCTACGCCCGCATGTCCCAGGCGTGCGAAACCACCGACCAGGAAGCCATCGGCATGACCGGGCAGGCGGGCGGCCTGCTGGCCCGCTACGGCGCGGCCGCCGCCTTTGAAAGCCCCGAACTGCTGGGCGTCGGCGAGTCGACTCTGATGGGCTGGACAGACTCCGAGCCGCGTCTGGCCGCCTTCAAGCAGTTCTTCAGCGATCTCTTCCGCCAGCAGCAGCACGTCCGCTCACCCGAAGTCGAAGAAATCCTGGCGATGGCCCGTGATCCTTTCTCCGCCGTCGATAACACCGAAGAAATGCTCACCAGCGCCGACATGCAGTTCAAGCCGGTCACATCCAGCAGCGGCGAAGTCCTGCCCCTCGCGCAGAGTACCATCGGCAGCTTCATGGAAAACCCCGACCGCGAAGTCCGCCGTCAGGCCTGGGAAAACTACGCCGACAGCTACCTGTCGCTCAAGAATACGCTGGCGAGCAATTACCTCGCCTCGGTCAAGCGCGATGTCTTCTTCGCCCGTGCCCGCCGCTACGAAACGGCGCTGGATGCTTCTCTCTTCCAGTACAACATCCCCCGCGCCGTTTTCCACAGCCTCATCGATACTTTCCGCCAGAACATCCCGACCTGGCACAAATACTGGGCCATCCGCCGCCGCGCTCTGGGCGTTGATACCCTCCAGCCCTACGACATCTGGGCCCCGCTGACCACCCAGCCCCCGGTCGTCCCCTTTGAACAGGCCGTCGCCTGGATTTCTGACGCTCTCACCCCCCTCGGCCAGTCCTACGCCGAAACCATCCGGCGCGGCTGCCTGGAGGAACGCTGGGTCGATGTCTATCCCAACCAGGGTAAGACCGCCGGAGCCTTCTCCTTCGGCACCTATGACACCGCCCCATATATCATGATGAGCTACGATGACAACCTCGGTGCGATGAGTACCCTGACCCACGAACTCGGCCATTCCATGCACTCGTACCTCGCCCGCAAGACCCAGCCCTTCGTCTACGGCGATTACTCGCTCTTCGCTGCCGAGGTGGCCTCCAACTTCCACCAGGCCATGACGCGGGCGCACCTCTTCGAGGCCAACGCGGATCGCGCCTTCCAGATCGCCCTGATCGAAGAAGCCATGACCAACCTGCACCGCTACTTCTTCATCATGCCGACTCTGGCCCGCTTCGAGTTGGAAATCCATACCCGCGCTGAAGCCGGCAAAGCCATCACCGCCGATGACCTCATCGCCCTCATGGCCGATCTGTTCAGCGAAGGTTATGGCAGCGAAATGCATGTGGATCGGGAGCGGGTGGGCATCACCTGGGCGCAGTTCGGCCACCTCTACGCCAACTACTACGTCTTCCAGTACGCCACCGGCATCTCGGCGGCGCATTCTCTGGCCGGACGCATCCGCGCCGGGGAAGCAGGCGCGGCCCAACGCTACGTCGAGTTCCTCAGCGCCGGCAGTTCCATGTACCCGGTCGATGCCCTGCGTCACGCCGGAGTAGACATGACCTCGCCCGAACCCGTCGAGCGCACCTTTGCCGTCCTCGCCAGCTATGTCGATAAACTCGGTGAACTGACCGCCTGACCAGATTCAAGCGTGTTCCCACTCTCCCGCACGCGAACAGCGCCGGGAGAGTGGGAACCTGACGACCCCTCCGGATTTTTCTGCGCCTCAGCGGTTAGAATCTGCATTGGAACCTGATCTTTGGGCGTGATGCCCTGCGACACTTCACAAGTCACGCAGCATGATGGCGCTGTCGCCATCCACCGTGACCACTTTGAACCCATAACGCTCGTAAAGACGGTAGGCGGGATTCGACAGATTCACGCTCAAGCTCACCTGTTCCGCGCTCCCTTTGAGGCGATCAAGCAGCGCTTCCAACAGCCTCGTGCCGATTCCCATACCCCGGTAATCGGGCAGTATCGAGATACTCAGCTCAGGAATTGTTTCATCGACAAATCCATAACCTCGAATGTAGCGGGACCATGCAGCCCCGACAGGCAAGGTCTCGTGTACAGCAAGAA
The DNA here is from genome assembly GCA_016788965.1 of Anaerolineae bacterium. Taxonomy (GTDB): domain Bacteria; phylum Chloroflexota; class Anaerolineae; order Aggregatilineales; family Phototrophicaceae; genus CFX2. The sequence goes on from JAEUQZ010000075.1 coordinate 8,496, forward strand.
TGCCTTCATCACCGGAATGGGTTCCAAAGCCGTCGATGTAAACTGCGAGGTCAGGATTTCGAACGATCGTTTTCGGTGGTGCGGTTACTCCCGGCGGGATGTAGATGGCATGGTAAAGCGCGTCGATGAGAAAGGTCGCCTCATCAGCACGCAAGGGGCGAAACTGCACATCATCGAGCATTCGAGTTATCTCCCGAAAAAGGACACCGATTCTGCAATTTTAGGGATACGGTGGGAAAGAGCTGCCACCCCTCACACTCTCCGTATGATCTTGGCGTCCTTGGCGTCTGTGCGAAGCCTCCCTTTAGGGATGGCGGTTCGATTCGTATTCTGCCTTCCCCAATCCCCAATCCCTAACCCCTGACCCCTACTCTGCCTCAACTCGGCACGGATTGCTCAGCCTGCCGATCCCCTCGATCTCGACCTCGACCGTATCCCCATCCTTCAGGAACGTCGGTGGAGTCATCCCCACGCCCACGCCCGAAGGTGTCCCCGTCAGGATCACATCGCCCGGATTGAGCGTGAACATCTCCGAGCAGTAGCTCACCAACTGCGCCACAGGGAAGATCATGTCACGGGTATGCCCATCCTGCATCACCGCCCCGTTGACCGTCGTGCGGATGCCGAGCGTCTGCGGGTTCGGAATGGCGTCGGCGGTGACGATCCACGGCCCCAGCGGGCAGAACGTATCCAGCCCCTTCGCCCGCGTCCACTGCGCGTCGATCCGCATCTGCAAGTCCCGCGCCGAGACATCGTTGGCGATGCTGTAGCCGAAGACATGCTTGAGCGCATCGCCTTCGCGGACGCGCCGCGCCCGCCGGCCGATCACCACCGCCAGTTCTCCCTCCCAATCGACCTCCTGCGTGATCGACGCCCGCCAGGTGATGGCCTCGCCGTGCCCGATCAACGCGCTCGGCAGCTTGGCGAAGATCAGCGGGGCTTTGGGAATTTCGCTGCCGGTCTCTTTGGCGTGGTCCCTGTAATTCCGCCCAATGGCGATGATCTTGCCCGGATGCACCGGCACATCCAGTGTCACCTCGCTTAGCGGCAGCGACTCGCTGCGGATCGTCGGCAGCATCCCGCGCTGGATCATGTAATCCAGCGACTCGGCCATGCTGGTCAGATACACCCGATCCCCGCGCACCTCGCCAAGATGGGTGCGTCCGTTATGTTTGAATGTCGCCAGCTTCATTGATTGCTCCTTGCCTTCAGCGGCGTTCCAGGTGTTCCCCGGCCAACTGACCCCAGGGTGAACCGGGATCGTCGCGCCAGAGTTCGTAATATGCATTGCGGGCATTCGTGCGGTCGCCCAGCAGATCGGTTGTCAGCGCCCGCAGGAACCGCAGCGACGAGTCCAACGGCACGCCCGGATTGGCACGCGCCGCGTTATCCAGCAGCGCCAGAGTCGCCTGAAAATCACCCGCGAAGAACGTCAGATAGGCCGCGGGCGGGACGCTGACGCGCAGCGTCGGCACATCGCGCGGTTCATAACCCGGCGGCGTTTCGATAGGCTCCGCCGTGTAACTCTCCTTGCCAATCGGCGCGAATGCCCACCAGCTTTGTTCGCCCAGATCGAAGCGCACCGCCTCACGCGGGAGGCGCCCCACCACCGTGATCGTCAGCCGGTCGATGATCGTCAGTCCCAACCGCGCCGTCTGCGCTTCCAGCGGCTCGCCCTGACGCAGCGGCTGCTCGGTGAACACCCGCCCCAGCGCCGCGTTCACATCACACGCCCCATTTGGATCAGCCGCTTCCAGCGCCGCGCACATCTTCAACGGCGTGATGTCCGGCCGCGCCGCCGCTTCCTGGAAGGCGCGAACCTGCCCCTCCAGCCAGCTTCCCGGCTCGGCCTCTCGGCGCAGCGCCTCCACCTGATCGAGCGCATCCGCCGCCTGCCCGTTGAACACATGCAGCATCGCCAGCATCATCTGGGCGCGCTGCCGAGCGTACCCGTCGGCATCTCCCGCCAATGGCAGCGCCTGCTGGAGCGTCTGCATCGCCATCGATACCGGCATGGCGAAGAACGGCGTTCCGCTCTCGGCCAGCGCCAGCGAACAGGCCAGGCTGTTCTCCGGGATGAAATCAGCCCCCTGCGTCGGCGGCCGGAAGAAATTGAAGCTCCACGTCCATGTCACCTCACGCCGCGCCCGGCAGCCCCAATCCGCTGATTCTGCACGCACCTCGGTCGCGGTGAAGCTGCCCGCCTCCGGCTGCCAGGCGATCCGATCCAGCCAGAACACCATCTGCCCCGGCGCGACCAGACTGGCCGCTGTCCCGCCGCGCCAGCCGAAGATTGCCAGTTCCGCGTTCGGATCGCCGGGGCGAGCCGTGCCCACCGCCAGTTCCGCCAGGCCGTCGCCGTTCAGATCGCCCAGGTAGCTCAGCGTCAGCACTTCCCGCCCATCGAACGGGATCGCCGGGAACGACGGCGCGGTGTCCGGCATCCGGTACACCCCCTGGGCGTCGATCACTGCCAGAGTGTAATCCTCGTAGATCAGCCCGCTCCCGGCTGCGCCCGCCGGATAGCGCGTCATCAACACCGCATCCAACCCACCCACGTTGTCCAGGTTGGCCGGCGTAATCATCACCTCGAAACCCAACTCGCTCAACGCGCTGGGCAGCTCGAACGACGGCCGCTGTCGATTCAGCGCCGCCTCGATGAACGGGCGCACCACCGGCCGCAGATCGACGCTGCCGCGCGGCGCGGCCAGCATCGCCCGCAGCAAACGCTCCCGCAGCGCCGGATTGGTCGGTGCGCCGGGGAACCGCCGCGCCAGTTCCGCCTGGAGCAGTTGAATGCCCTTTGCCCCGCTCAGATCATCGGGACGCAGCTTGCCCACCTGTCCGATCAGCACCTCCACCATCGCCGCCTCGTCCCAGCGCCGCAGCGCGTAGCGGTCTATGGTCGCGTCCGGCCCCAGCGGCGCGGGTGGGGGCGGGGTATTGGTGGCGAAGAATGACGACGCGGCCGTCGATTGGAGCGGCGCTCCCGCCGGGGTATTCGTGGCGAAGGCACTATCCTGCGCCGTCAGCGGCAGCGATCCCATCACCAAGATCAGGGCCGCCAGCAGCCCGATCATCAGCGTTACCACATGGCGTCTTGACATGCCGCGCCTCACTTCTGTGCATGACAGCTTGCGTCACAACCTTGCGCCACCGAGTGTGCCACAAAACCGCCCGACGGCAAAGTAAACCATCCACTCCTTCCCTGCTTGCCTGGATGTCGAAATCGACAGCCGCTCTGTATATCCCCCATTCTCTCCGCATTCCTTTGCGTTCTTTGCGTCTTTGCGGTTATGAATCTGACCCACACTCTCCGTATTTCTCTGTGTCCTCCGCGTCTCTGCGGTTCAATTTGTATTGGATATTCGTCTTTGGGTGTGATGCCATTTCATAGGGACTTTGCGGTTATGAATCTGACCCACACTCTCCGTATTTCTCTGTGTCCTCTGTGTCTCTGTGGTGGAATTCATCAGTCCAACCCGAATTGACAGCGGAACACACCGTTGCTACAATTCCTGTTATCCTGTAATGACAAGTCAGCCACGCACGACCATTCCCTGTGGCACGTTAATCAGAAAGCGACCCCCTATGTCCCAAACTTCGCCCTATCCGATTGTGCAGAAGACCCGCCCGACCTTCTACTTCATCGGCGTCACCACCGGAAAGTCCTCCATCAACCGGGTCTTTCCGCTCTGGACCGCCGAACTGGGGCATCCCGAAGTGGTGCTGGAGGGGATTGACTGCAAGCTCAATGACGACCCGGAAGCCTACCGCCGCGCCGTCGCCCAGATCAAATATGACCCGATGTCGCTCGGCGGACTCGTGACCGCCCACAAAATCAACCTGCTCAACGCCGCCCGCGACATGTTCGATTACCTCGATCCCTATGCCGTGCTGTGCGGCGAGGTCTCCTCCATCTCCAAGCGCGATGGCAGGCTGGAAGGCCACGCCAAAGACCCCATCACCTCCGGCCTCAGCCTGGATGCCATCATCGAGCCGGGTTACTTCGCCCGCACGGGCGGCGACATCCTCTGTTACGGCGCGGGTGGCTCCGCCGTCGCCATCGCCCTGCACCTCATCCGCAAGACCGATGCCGGGGATCGTCCCCGCCGCTTCGTCGTCGTCAACCGCTCCCAGGGGCGTCTGGATCACCTGCGCGAGATGGTCAGCGGCCTGCAAACCGACATCCAGTTCGAGTACATCCTCAACAGCGATCCGCTCCGCAACGACGCCATCATGGAGCAGTCGCCCGAAGGCACAATCGTCATCAACGCCACCGGCATGGGCAAGGACACCCCCGGCTCACCCATCACCAACGCCGGGCTGTTCCCCAGGCACAGCATCGCCTGGGAACTGAACTACCGCGGCGAACTGGACTTCATGCACCAGGCCATCGCCCAGAAGGGCAGCCGCCAGGTGAAGATCGAAGACGGTTGGGTCTATTTCGTGCATGGCTGGACGCAGGTCATCGCCCAGGTCTACCACGTCGAGATCGATGCCGCCCGCTTCGCCCGGCTGGACGCGCTGGCGAACTCCATCCGCGGCTGAGGACTCGCGCCCATCCCGGCGCGGAACAAAAAACGGCGGGCGAGGTCATGCCTCGCCCGCCGCTCATGTCTGAATGATCGATCTGCGCGACCCTACGCCGGATCACCCAAGCGGCGTTCCGTGCCGGAAAGCAGCCGCTGGATATTCTCGCGGAACCGCAGCAGGATCAGCAGCGTCACCACCAGCGAATAAAAGGTGTACTCCACCGGCAGTTCGCGCTGGCCGATCAGGACAATCAGCCACAGCGTCGAAATGCCGAACATGCTCAGCACCGCCAGCGACACGTACCGCGTCAGCGCGATCACCAGCCCGCCCAGCACCCACATCCCCACCAACACCTGAATCGGCGCGATCATGAACATCGTCCCGAACCAGATCGCCGCGCCTTTGCCGCCGCGCAGCGTCCCGGTCAGCAGCGTAGCGAACAGCGACCAGTTGTGCCCGATCACCGCCACCGTCGCCGAAATAGCCGTCGCCGCCGCTCGGTTCTCCGGCCACAAGGCATTCGCCAGCAGGATCGCCGCCACACCCTTCAGGCTGTCGCACAGCCACACAAACAACCCCCACACCATGCCCATCGAGCGGATCACATTGGTCGCGCCCATATTCCCGCTGCCGACCTCGAAGATATTGATGCCGCGTCGTTTGCCGACCAGATAGGCGGTGGGAATCGAACCGAGCAAATAGCTGGTGATGACGACCAGGATGACCTGGATCACGGTGCTGTCGAGCATAGGGGTGGTTTCTCCTCGTTCAAATTCCGGGAAAAGTTCAAAGAATCATGAAGCATCCCGGAAGGTAATGTAAATAACCCTTAATCGTTCCAAAAGTTGTGCGGCCATTTTCCAGTCTCATCCAATCATCAGCTTTCCCGCTGCGGAGCCTCCCACCCCTGTGCTACAATCCCGTCACATCAAGGAGTGGATCGCAAGCGTGTTGAGCCGAACGAAAACGATTGAGGAAGGTAGGGCAGGACTGCCTCGCCGCTTCGGGCTGGTGATGAGCCTGTGCTTCATCGTTTCTCTGTTCGCCATCGGCAGCGCCTCCGCCCAGGATGTCGCTGGCGACCTGCTGGGGCGCATCAACGGCCTGCGGAGTGCCCGCGGCCTGCCTTCCTACAGCCTCAACGGGGCGCTGACCGCCGCCGCGTCCAGCCAGGCCCAATGGATGGTCGCCAACAACTGCGCCATCGCCCACACCCACCCGGACGGCTCCAACCCCCGCAGCCGCGCTCAGGCTTTCGGCTATACCACCTCCGACGTCAGCGAGAACATCTACTGCGGCGGAAACGCGACGACCGCCGCCGCCTGGAACTTCTGGGTCAACTCCAGCATTCACTATGCCGGCCTGGTCAACACCCGCTACAAAGAAGTCGGCATCGCTGCCGCCCAGGGAGCGCCTGGAACCAGCTTCGTCCT
>JAEUQZ010000760.1 GCA_016788965.1 Anaerolineae bacterium
TAGTCAAAGCCGAGATCGTCAACGCCGTCAACGAACCGTGGTACTTGTTGACCGATTGGTCGGTGACCGATGCTGCCAGTATCGTGCGGGTCTTCATCTTTTACCGCCGCCGTTGGGCAGTCGAAGATACCTTCAAGTTTGTCAAAACCTGCTTCGGCGTGGAGGAGGTACGCATGCTGGCTTTTGAAGCCGTCCGCACGCTGGTGGCTTGTGCTTGGGTCGCCGCTGGTTTCTTGTTCCATTTAGGCTTGACCCTCGACCATTGGCAAGTCCGCTTGCTGGCTCACTTGGGTGGCTGGGAGGAGCGTGCCAACCGCCCGCCTGGCAAACTCATCCTGACTCGCGGCTTACGCCGCTTGCTCGACCTGCTGGCGACGCAAGCCATTTTACTGGAGCATATCGCCGCATACGGTGATTTACCCCCGTTCATCAAGCATTTGTTCGCTGCTTATGGTTTTTCTCTCTCCCGCTGATTTATGTCCGGTTCTCAGAGTGTTCTTCCGGCAGCAAGTCTTTGGTTTGCAGTGCAGCCTGGATCGAGGGATAGCGTTGCGCGTCGGACTCGGTGGCAAGACCGGTTTGGACATCAACGATCAGCCGGGGCGCGTCCGTCTGGCAGGTTTCGGTCCAATGGGTCTTGTAACCCACCCAGGCTTTGTCGCCATTGTCCTGGCTGAAGCGCGCCTCCACATCAAAAGGGGACACAATCAGGTCAGCTCCCTTGGGCATGTCCTTGGGGTCTCTCAGCAGGACTTCGCCAACCTCGT
>JAEUQZ010000761.1 GCA_016788965.1 Anaerolineae bacterium
CGCGCCTGCAGGGCCTCGACCAGGCGCAGCGTGTGCTCGGGGCTGGTGCGCGCGAAGAGGTCGCAGTCGTGGGCGATCCGCTGCAGTTCCTCGTCGCTGGCGGCCTCGATCTCGGCGCCGGTGATCACCTTCAGCGCGTCGGCCGTGCCCAGGCCCATCTCGATGCCGATTGCGCGCGCGGTGCCGGCGTGGTCGCCGGTGATCATCTTCACGCGGATGCCGGCTTCGTGGCAGGAGCGGATCGCCGCGATCGCTTCCGGGCGCGGCGGGTCGATGATGCCGATGAGGCCGAGGAAGACCATGTCCTCCTGCAGGTCCTCGATGACGAGCGCGTCCTTGCTGTCGGGCACGTCGCGCGCGGCGGCGGCGAGCACGCGCAGGCCCTCGCCGCTCAGCGCGTCGATGCGCTCCTCCCAGAAGGCGCGGTCGAGCGCCACGAGCTCGCCGTCGGCGCCGAGCTCGTGGCGGCAGCGCTCGAGCAGGCGGTCGGGCGCGCCTTTCAGCAGGATGCGGCGCTGCCCGCAGGGGGCGGTGTCGAGCGTGGCCATGAACTTGTTGGCCGACTCGAAGGGGATGCTGTCGTGGCGCTGGTGCGCGCCGGCGTCGAAGCCGGCCTTGTGCGCGAGCGTGCGCAGCGCGCCCTCGGTGGGCTCGCCGGTGACCTTCCACTGGCCGTCCTCTTCGGCGATGTGGGTGTCGTTGGCGACCGCGACGACCTCGATCAGCGCGTGCAGGTGGTCGTGGTGCGCCAGGCTGGCGACCTTGC
>JAEUQZ010000762.1 GCA_016788965.1 Anaerolineae bacterium
TCGCCCACTTCGGCCGTCGTGGCAAGGCAAACGAACACGAACACGCCGCTGGTCGCGACTCGAATCGGATTGGCCACGCCGCTGGGCGACGCCTGCATGGCCACGCCGACAAACAGGTCGTGAAACGCCTCCTGATTCGCCGCCTCCGTCCCGGCGTCGGCCAGTTCCGACGCCGGCAGCGCCGCGCCGCCCGACTGATAAATGAAGTCGCCGATCTCAATCACCGTCAAACTGGCGACCTGCAGCATCACCGGATTGGTGTCGCCATATCGCCAGCGCATTACGTTACTCATGAAACTGCTCCTGTTTGAAATTGAAATTCGAAGATTGAACCGCCAAGGACGCCAAGAGCGCCAAGGAATACAAATTGGAACCACGACGACACAACGAGCACGACGAGTAAGAAATATGAAAACTCGTTGACATGACAACTCTTTCGATCTCTCAACTAACCTTTTCTTCCGTCGTGTCCGTCGTGCCGTTGTGGTAACGCCTTCCCCGCATTTCCTTGCCGCACTTTGGCGTCCTTGCCGGTTGCCTTTCTTAAGCGCGAAGCCGAATCGCCCGCGCGAACTCCTGCGCCGTCTCCACCCGCGCACTGCGCTGCGCCAGCGCCCAAGCCTCGCTCGAGCGCGGCCGACCCGCCTCGGCCGCCTCGCGCAGCGCCAGTTCCTGTCTCAGCGAAGCTTCGCGCGCAATCGCGTTCTTCAGCTCCGCTTCCAAGCGATCGCCCCGCGCCATGGCCTCCTGCACCAGCAGCCCCGAC
>JAEUQZ010000763.1 GCA_016788965.1 Anaerolineae bacterium
CGCGACCGAGGCTGATTTAGAAAAGATCGACCAGGAGATCGCCCGACAAGCAGAGGCGGCTCATCAGTTTGCCGAAAAGAGCCCCGAGCCCAGCCGGGAGTCGGCGGCGCTGCATATCTTCGCTGACACCACTTCACAACCAGGAACCGACCAGGCTTCCGGATCTCCCGTGGCCCCTAGCACGACAGGTCGGCAACTCACGTTCATGAAGGCAACGCTCGAGGCCTTAACGGAACGGTTCTCTCAGGATCCCACAATTTTCGTGTTGGGCGAAGGCATCGGGAAACGGGGTGGCAACTTCGCCACCACCACCGGACTCTACGACATCTATGGACCCGAGCGACTGTGCGACACTCCCATCTGCGAGCGGGGGTTCGTCGGTTTGGCGTGCGGCGCAGCCATGAGCGGAACTCGACCCGTCGTTGATTTTATGTTCGCCGACTTCGTGCTCGATGCCGTCGGCGAGATCATCAACCAGATCGCCAAGATTCAGTACATGAGCAGCGGACGAATTAAGATGCCGGTGCTCTTGCGCGGCTGCATCGGCATTGGCCACTCCGCGGCGACCCATCACTCGGGCAGCTACTACTCACTGTATGCCAACTTCCCCGGCTTACGCGTGGTGGTCCCTTCCTCCCCCCACGACGCCAAAGGCTTGCTCAAGACCGCTCTCACTTGCAACGATCCGGTCCTGTTCTTGGAGCATCGCGAGCTGATGAGCATCAAAGGTCCGGTTCCCGAAGGAGATTACGCGATCGAGTTTGG
>JAEUQZ010000764.1 GCA_016788965.1 Anaerolineae bacterium
GGCGTTCGACGCCCCGACGTTCAAAGAAGTCGTCATCCGCGACGCCGAAAACAAGGTAGACGTTCTCCTCCGTGAAGCGCTCGACGCCGGCTACCTCGCCGGGTTGCCGCTCGGCCGCTGGTACCCCGAACTGAGCGACTGCTTCTTGGTGGCCGTCACCGAAAAGCGCACGAAGGCCGACATCGACGGACTGGTGAAGTCGCTCACTGCGAAGTCCGCCCGCCAACCGGCTCACGTTTAATACAAGAGAATTGAACCACCACGGCACAACGAACACGACGTAAGACAAATAAATAAGTCAGCAACAAATCCTGGCTTTTCTTTCGTCGTGTCCGTTGTGTCGTCGTGGTAAAACCCGCATTTCCTTGGCGCTCTTGGCGTCCTTGGCGGTTCAAAAAAGAAGTAAAAAAACAGATGCGAAATACCCGCGATACGCAGCTCTTGTTCGACCTCTCCAAGCCAGGCCGCCGCGCCGCGCGCTTGCCGGCGTGCGACGTGCCGGAAGCGGCGATTGAGGACCTCCTGCCGGCCAGCGCCGTCGCCGCGGCGCCCCCCGCGCTGCCGGAAGTGCCGGAACCGCAAATCATTCGGCACTACCTCAATCTGTCGACGCTCAACATGTCGGTCGACACCCACTTCTATCCCCTCGGCAGCTGTACGATGAAGTACAACCCGAAGCGGAACGAGCGGGCCGCCGCGATGCCGGGATTCGCCGATCTCCATCCGCTGCAGCCGGCCGAGACGATTCAGGGGATGCTCCACGT
>JAEUQZ010000765.1 GCA_016788965.1 Anaerolineae bacterium
CTGTGCGGGCTGTATCAGCCGACGGAGGGGCGCATCTTGCTGGATGGCCAGGATCTGCGCACGCTGCCGCCCGAAGAAGTCCGCCGACGCATCGGTGTGGTGTTTCAGGACTTTGGTCAGTATCAGTTTTCGGTTCGCGACAACGTCGGCTTCGGCAGCATTGCGCACGGCGAAGACAAGGATCGGATCGGGCGGGCGCTGTCACGCGGCGGAGCGGATGAGTTCGTGGCGGCTTTGCCCGAAGGAATGGATGCACTGCTCGGGCGGTGGTTTCACAAAGGCGTGGAGCTTTCGGGCGGACAGTGGCAGCGCATCGCGCTGTCGCGGGCGTTTATGCGGGAAGAGGCCGACATCCTGGTGCTGGACGAACCGACGGCGGCGCTTGATGCCGAAGCGGAGCACAAGGTCTTTGAGCGCTTTCGCGAGCTGACGCAGGGCCGCACCGCCATCTTGATCTCGCATCGCTTCCCGACCGTGCGCATGGCCGACCGGATCGTGGTGCTGGAAGGCGGACCCGAAGGCGGTCACGTCGCAGAGCAAGGCACGCACAAGGAGCTGATCGATCAAGGAGGCCGCTACGCCGGTCTGTTCAAGCTCCAGGCGCAGGGCTATCTGTAAGGCATCGCGGCGCGATCACCACAGCGTCGGCTTGACGACCATCAGCACCACGGTGGCGACCGCTGCCAAGAAGGCGGGAAAGCCAAGCAGCTGCCACGTTTTGTGGGCCCGATGATAGGCGGGATCGAGGGGCTGACCGGTCT
>JAEUQZ010000766.1 GCA_016788965.1 Anaerolineae bacterium
GTGGCGGCTGTGGGCGTGGGCGCGTATGGCGCGGCAATGTTCCATCTGGTGACACATGCTTTCTTCAAAGCGTTGTTGTTCCTTGGCAGCGGTTCGGTTATTCATGGTGTGGAACACGGGCACCATTCGGCTTTGGAACGTTCTGGGCATGGACATGGGCATGGCGACTCGCACGATCATGTTGATGATCATGGTCATGGGCATGACGAACATGAAGAAGACCATGCATTTGACCCCCAAGATATGCGCAATATGGGCGGTCTCGCACGCCGGATGCCGCTGACTTATATCACCTATTTGATCGGGACGCTGGCGCTGGCTGGTATCTGGCCGTTCGCCGGGTTCTGGTCGAAGGACGAAATTCTGGCGGACTCGTGGTTGGCGGGGATTGTGGATAACAAGCTCGGCGGATTTATTGCCTTTGCTCTGCTGCTGGCTGCTGCTGGCTTCACCGCATTCTACATGTGGCGCCAGCTTGAGATTGTGTTTTATGGTCAACCACGCACTGAAGCTGCGGATCATGCCAGTGAAAGTTCACCTTCGATGGTTATTCCGCTGGTGGTATTGGCGGTGTTGAGCCTCGTGGGTGGTTTCGTGATGAATGTGCCATCGGGCGCCGGCGCGTTCAGTGTATTTGGGGTCTTTAACGACGTATTTGGTACCCATAAATTCACAGATTGGTTGGCCCACAGCGTCTCCCATGCGCATGCGGCTGAATTCCAACCCGGTATCGCGATCGTATCGCTGGTGCTGGCGTTGGG
>JAEUQZ010000767.1:0-483 GCA_016788965.1 Anaerolineae bacterium
TCTGGTGATCGCGCCTCGCCATTTCGACGGCGAATTCGGCAGCCGCATCCGCGCCGCTGGCGTTCTGGAAACGCCTTCATCGGGAGACCTTTTCTCTTATTCAGACTATCTCGCCCGCGCCGACATCTTCAGCCTGATGCCCCGCGCCCAGGTCACTCTTCTGGCACAGCCAACAGGGTGGAGTTTTCGAGCCAACCTCATCGCCTACAAGCAAGGCGCTGAAATCGCGGTCGTCCAACACCTTCCCGAACCCTATGCCAGTCTGCTGACAGGCATCCTCCTCGGAGATGACAAGGGTCTGTCGCCAGAAGTACGTGACTCTTTCGCCGAGACCGGCGCAGCCCATGTGATCGCCATCAGCGGTTTCAACATGGCGATCCTTGGCGGTTTTGTGAGCCGTCTTCTGCATCGTGTCCGCATCAAGGTGGGGCTTCGAGCGGCGATCAGCGTCACAGTGATCATCGTATATGCGCTGTTCGTTGG
>JAEUQZ010000767.1:493-761 GCA_016788965.1 Anaerolineae bacterium
TCGCCGTGCTGGTTCTTTCAGCGCTTGATCCGCTGATCTTGTGGGACGTCGGTTTTCAGCTCAGCGTCTTCGCCGTGCTGGGATTGGCGCTGTTCGCCAGACCGTTCGCCGCCTTCCACGACCGCCTCTTCAGTGGGCTTCCCCGTCCACTCAAACCTGTCTCCGCCCTGCTGCGCGAGTCCGTCGCGGTAGGTCTGGCAGCGCTGATGTTCACCCTTCCCCTATCAGCGCTGCACTTCGGTCGGCTTTCGCCGGCGGTATTGATCGT
>JAEUQZ010000768.1 GCA_016788965.1 Anaerolineae bacterium
TGCTGTTGGGGTGTTTGAGGCCGCGAACGAGGGCGGCTTTGGTGCCGGGGGTGAGGGTGACGCGGCGCAATTCGGTGGCGGTCAGGCCGCCGACGAGGGCGGTGACGACCTGATTGCGGCGGGTTTTATCCCAAAGTAGATCGACCAATTGATCCGGCGGCAGCTTCTCAAGCATGATGTGACTCTTGTGACCCTTTGTGGTTCGATTGTAAGTTGATTCGAGGTGGGATGTCAATGGGCGTGGCTTGAGAATCTTAATTCTTGTGGACGGAAAATTAACCTATACTTTAGATATTGAAGTCATTCAACTCACAAATTCCCCGACTCCCCCAACGGTATGCCGCCAGCCTCGCAAGACGCTGGCGGCATCAATTCAGGTCAATGCTCACAATCCGATCAAGACCAGCATCATCCTGCCAGAGGTGTATTTGCGCCTGCGGGAAGTGCTCGCGGGCTAAGGCTGGCACGGACTCACCCTGATCGTAGCCGATTTCCAAGAGCAGGCGCGCTCCGGCGGTTGTGACCTGTGAGGCCTGCGCGAGTAACTGGCGGATCAAGCCGAGGCCGTCCGCGCCACCATCGAGCGCTAGGCGAGGTTCATGCTGGCTGACGGGCAGGCGATCCACTTCGGCTGAGGGGATGTAGGGGAGATTGGCCATGATGAGTTGGACGCGGATTGCGGCTGTGATGAGGGGCTGAAGCAGGTGGCCGTGCATGAAGTGGACGTGGGGGGCGTGGAGGGCGGCGTTGTGTTGGGCGA
>JAEUQZ010000769.1 GCA_016788965.1 Anaerolineae bacterium
CTTAACCAGCGTACCGAGGCCATGACCGTCGCCGAACGCGCCGTCACCATCATGCCAAACAACCCCGTCGCATGGGCGCGTAAAGGGCAGGTGCAGCGCCGCCTCGGTCATCACGCCGACGCGCTTGAAAGTTATCTCAAAGCCCTCGAACTGGATGATGCCTACGCGTGGGCATGGAACGGCAAAGGCTTGGCGCTGGCGGGTCTCAAGCGCTGGGATGAAGCCATCGAAGCCTACGAAATGGCCGTCCAGAACAACGCCAACGACCTCTGGTTCTGGAACAACTACGGCGAGGCGCTCATGGCCGTTGGTGATTACGCCAGCGCCGTCACCTCCTACGAACGCGCCGCCGCCATCGACCCCCGCCACGAGATCACCCAATCCCGCCTCAAGCAGGCGCGTGATCTTCTCAACGGCGAGTCCTAGTCCCCTCGGATCATGACAATTTGTGGAGAAACCATAATCAACTTACAATTTAACCCTTGCGAAAATAACCATTTTGCAAGTATATTTATGAAAATGATCAGCATAATTCTGCGCGGGTGAATTTTGGATGCCATGAACGCTAGTCCTGCGATGCAAGAATATCTGGCCGAAGCCTATCGTCTGGCCTACTACCAGAAAGATAATCCTTACATTTCCACCTCGGATTTGGCCGAGGTTTTGCATGTCTCGGCTCCTGCCGTCACGCGCATGGTGCAGCGCCTCAAAGCGGCTGGCTACCTCGAACATGAACCCTACAAGGGCATTTACCTCACCC
>JAEUQZ010000076.1 GCA_016788965.1 Anaerolineae bacterium
GTTCCTTTTCCGACATTCTATCTCGTTTTCTGCCCGCTCTGTTTTTCAACAAAGTCCTTCAGGCGGCTCCCTTCGTCGGGCGGGCACAGGAGCTGGTGGAACTGACCACGGCGCTGAGCAGCGCGAAGGCTGGGCAGGGTTCGAGTTGGCTGGTCGGTGGGGAGAGCGGAGTGGGCAAGTCGCGGCTGCTGGACGAACTCCGCACGCAGGCGCAGGTGGAAGGCTTCCAGGTACTGCGCGGGCAGGCGGTGGAGGGTGGCGGGTTGCCCTACCAACTGTGGCGTGAACCCTTGCGGCGGTTGGCGTTGACGGTGGAGATGAGTGATCTGGAAGCCGGCATCCTCAAGCCGGTCGTGCCGGACATGGCTGCGCTGCTGGAGCGGGACATCCCGGACGCGCCGGAACTGACGGGCGAAGCCGGTCAGCAGCGTCTGGCGCTGACTATTGCCACCGTGTTCGAGCGGCAGCCACAGCCCATCGCGCTGCTGTTGGAGGACTTGCAGTGGAGTACCGAAAGCCTGGAACCACTGCGGCAGATGAACCGTTTCGTAGGAGGACTGCCGCTGCTCCTGGTCGCCAGCTACCGCAGCGATGAACGGCCGAATCTGCCAGACGAACTCCGCGGTACGAAAGTGCTGACTCTGGAACGTCTACATGAGGATGAGATTGCTGCATTAAGCGAGGCGATGCTGGGTGTCGGCGGGAGTGAACCATATCTGGTCGAGCGTTTGCAGCAGGAGACCGAGGGCAACACCTTCTTCATGGTGGAAATCGTGCGGGCGCTGGCCGAAGCCGCCGGACGGTTGGGCGATATCAGTCAGATGACGCTGCCCCGCTCCATAATGGCGGGTGGCATCCAGAAACTCGTGAGGCGCCGTTTGGAACGGATGCCGTCGCATCTGCGCGGGTTGCTCAAGCTGGCAGCGGTGGCAGGTCGTGAAATCGATCTCGCTGTTTTAGGGGCATTGGATCAGACCGAGCGACTGCAAGAGTGGCTGCAAGCTGGCAGCGACGCGGCCGTCCTGGAGATTCAAGATCAACGCTGGCGCTTCGCCCATGATAAGCTGCGCCAGGTGGTGCTGGTCGATTTGGCCGAGGATGAGACACGGTTGCTCAACCGTCAGGTGGCCGAGGCGATTGAGGCCGCGTATCCCAATAACGTGACCTATGCCCAGGTCTTATTCGATCACTGGTATAAGGCCGAATACATCGAGAAGAGTTCCCATTATGCCCATCTCGCGGCTGAGCAGCTTATCGGGCGCAGTTCCTACCGGGAGGCGCTGGCGCTGCTGGAAAAAGCCTTCGCCATGCTGCCACCGGAGGGCATGACCACGGCTCGGATGGGGCTGCTGAAGCTCATGGGCGAGGCGCTGAATCCGCTCGGTGAGCTCTCCCGCGCGATGAACTGCTTCACACAGAGCTTGGCCCTTGCCCAGCGCGAGCAGGACACACGCGGTCTGGTCGGGGCGCTCATCGGAATTTATGACATCAAGCATACCCAGGGCGATATCGCTGGCGCGCGGCAGGACATCGAGGAGGCGTTCCGGCTGGCGCAGGGTCTCAACGACGATGCGATCACCGCCAAGACACTGCTGGCGCTGGGTACCTTCTATCGGGAAAGTGATTATGCCCGCTCGCAGGATTACTTCTTGGAAGCCATGAAGCTGTATGAGAAGCTGGGCGGTACCGAAGGGCAGGCCGGCTGCCACTTCAACCTGGCCGTCATCCAGGGCTATTTCGGAGATATGCAGGAAAGCCTCAAGCATCTGGATGCTGCGCTGCTTCTGTTCAAAGCGTCGGGCAATCGACGCGGCATTTTCAGTTGCTTGAATACAACAGGTAATGCCATAGGCGGCCATGATAGGGTTAAGGCGGAACGGCTTTATCGTGAGGCACTGCAAATTGCCCGTGAAACAGGCGAGCGCCGCAACATCGCCATCGCGTGCAATAACCTCGCCAATATGCTCATGGATTTGGGTCGCTATCGGGAGACAGTGGCGCTCCAGATGGAGTCGGTGTCCATCGCTGAGGAACTCAATGCCCGAATCACCCTGGGTGGAACGCTGATCAACCTTGGTCTCACCCATCACGAACTCGGCGATTTCGAGGCAGCCCGTTCGTATGTTGAGCGGGGATTGGAGATTTCGCGGTCGGTCGAAGGCGATGGGCTGCGTTACGTCATCTTTGGTCTCGTTACGCTGTCCAGCATTCTACGCAAGCAGGGTCAGTTGGTATCCGCTCGTCCTTACCCTGTGGAAGCGCTTGCTCTGGCCGAGTCACTCGGCGAAATCTGGTTCATAGCGCTGACACATCTCGAACTTGGCTTAGTTGCCATTGAGTCTAGAGATTATCACGACGCCAGACAGCATCTGGACGAGGCGCTGAAACTCTGCGAGCAGCAAGATTTGCTGGTTGAGAAGGCGATGTCTCTCGCCCCACATGGCCTGCTTTCGCTGCTGGAAGGTGATCTGGAGCAGGCGCGAGCCTATTTCAGCGACAGCATAGAACTAGCAACAAATCTGAACAACTACATCAACATCGCCATTGCACAGGCCCACCTCGCCTTTGTGGAGTTCCAACTGGGAAATCGGGCTGAGGCGCAGCTGTTGGTTCAGGAAGGACTGGCGACGGCATCGCGGATCGCCAGCAAGCACGTTCTGGCCCATCTGCTGGCGGTCCAGGCGTGGTTGCTTGAGGCCGATCAACCGGAACGCAGCGCCCTGCTGTGCGGCTTGATCGAGGCACATCCATCTGCCGAACACTTCATGAAGCAGTGGTGTCTGCGACCGCTGATGTCGCGGTTGCGCGATCAGTTTGGCGAGGAGACTTTCGCGGCCATCATGAAACGCGGGCAGGCGCTGGCGATTGATGACGCTGTCCGCGAGGAAATGACCCAAGTCATGTAACCCACGGATTCTCGCGCAGCGTGTGAACGTATCGTGAATCGACTGCTGCAAGCATCCCATAATCCCTAGCAGGATGAGAATCGCCTGATGCGCTCGGTTACGCTGGGGAGCTGAACAGATCGCGGAGGGCGATGCGGAAGCCGGGCAACAAAACCTCTACTGCACGCGGGGGGTCTTGCCGGTGTCGCTGGAACGCACAGCGGGCACTGAGCCGGTCGTGCGGCGCACATCGGGCGCGGGGGCGGGCCGCCGTCCGAAGAGAAACCAGTACAGCAGTGATCCCAGAATGACCATGCCGACGATCACCACCAGTGTGGCGATGGCCGAAACAACGATGCGGATCAGTTGATCCTGCTCGCTGCTGACGGCTGTGCCTGCGGGCGCGGTGGTTGGCGTGAGCGGCTGGATGCGCTGCCCGCCGAATTCGACCACTTCCGGGCGGCCGTCATCCGCGATGACTGTGGTGATCGAGGCCGGCGTGGTGGCGCTGAACTCGGCGCTGCTGATCTGGATGGTGTACTGCCCCGGCGGGAGGAACTGGAAGCAGACGACACCCTGCTGCGCCGTGGGGGATTGATCCAGCAGGGCGCTGGCGATGGTGACATTGCTTGAATCCAGCAGGTTGACACTAATGCCGCGCGTCAGCAGGGATTCACCCTCATCCAGCCGCCCGTTGGCGTTCGTGTCCTCGAAGGCGCGGACGCAGAACTGACCGCCGCTCTGGGCATGAACCCATCCCACGCTGAGGAGCATCCCGCCGAGCAGGATCAGCAGCCGAAGCGTTCGCATCGCGTCAACCCCCTGTGTACTCCATACTAGCGCCGCCGCAGCAGCAGCGCCGCGCCAATCCCGCCGACCAGCACCAGTGCCGCCAGCCCGAAGACGATCAGCCCGCTCATCGAGAGAATCTGCTCGGCGAGTGTCTGCGGTGGAGCCGTCTCCGCGCTCGGTTCGGCTGGGGCGCTGCCAACATCCGCCGGGAGCGGCTGCGCGGGCTGGACGCCCTCAGCCGCGCCGAAGGTCAGGTCGATCCGCGCCCCGGCATTCAGCCGCACGCGGAGTTGATCGGGCGTGGTCAGGCCGTAGCCGCTGGGCGCAGCGCCGACGGCCACATAATCGCCTGCCGCCAGCGTGTCGAAGCAGTGCGGCTCACCCACGCCGTCGGTCTGGTAGGTGGCAATGGCCGCGCCGTCCTGCTGAAGATCGATGTTTCCGCCGGCCAGCAGCCCTTCGCCGGGTTCCTGGATACGGTTCTGGTTGGCGTCGTCGAAGAGTGTCACGCAGACCTGTGCCGTCACCACCGAAGGATCGACCTCACCCGCCTGGGCGACGACGACCGGAGCCGTCGGCAGGACGGCGGTTGGGCCGGGCGGCTGGGCAGGCTGCTCGGCGGTCGGTTCGACGGGAGCGGCTGTTGCTTCGGCGGGCGCGACAGCGGTGGGTTCAACCTGCGGCGCGGTCGTAGCGGGCACGGGCGTCGCTTCGGCAGCGACCGCCACAGGTTGTTCGGCGGTGCTTTCCGGCGCGACTTCCGAGGTGGACTCGGCGGCGGCGGTATCAGCGGGCTTGATGATGAGCTTCTGGCCGGGGAAGATGAAGTTGGCCGACTGAAGCTGGTTCAAATCCATGAGCTGCTTGCGCGTCAGGCCATAGGCATAGGCGATGCTGTCGATGGTATCGCCGGCCTGCACGGTATGGATGATCGAGCCATCGGGCTGTTCGCCCTGGGGAACGACGAACTGGACGAAGGGCGGCGCGGTCGGAGCAGCGGTCGGCGCGCCCGGCAGGGCTGTCCCGGCTCCGACGGTCGTGCCCGTCAGAACCACGGAATCCCAGTAGGTCTTGTTCAGATCGGCGAAGGCCGACTGCGTGGAATACAGGAAAATGGTCACAGTCGCGCCGCTGGCGGTGGCGCTGACGGTCTGTTGGAGCCACTGGTCGTGCGGCTGGACGAAGCCCGACCAGACGATAGCCGGGTTGTTCGGGTCGGTTCCGCCCGTCGGATCGATGCCGATGCGGGTCTGCGAGCCGGATTCCCTGGCGGAGCCGCAGCTTGTGCCTCCACCTAGATTACACGCTTTCACCTGCGACCAGGCTGAAGCCGTCAGCGGGCTGCCCGGTTGGATATTGCCGACCTGCTGGAAGACAGCAGCCGTGCAGGAGAAGAAACCGCAGTCCACGTTCATCGCCCGCCCGCCCTCGTAGGGGTTGGGGCCGGGGCCGGGATGCGGCTGGATAGTGGCGCGTTCCGCCCGGTTGGTGCGGTCGCCCGTCGCGGCCGCGAACCAGTAATTCCAACCGTTCGGCAGATAGATCGGGAAATCACCGCCTCGCCGCCCGGTATATTGGCCGAAGGAGCCTTCTTCCAGGCCGCCGTTGACGAGCAAATTGCTGGCATCCTGCGCCGCCGCCGGCATCGCGCCCGCGATCATCAGCACGGTCATCATCAGCGCCAGGACGCGCCATTGCAGTTTCCGCATCCGTTACTCCAGACATACCCCACCGGTCATTGACCCACGCTGTGGATCGACCCGTGTGAAATTCGGTCAAAATACACAAACCGCCGCGCGGGATTATAGCACCGGGAGGGGTGGAGTCAACGGTAGCGGAAGGGTGTGGCTCCGGGCGTGGGGCAATCGCCCGGTAGCCGATTCGTCCTACAGGCCCAGGTTTTGCGCGGCTCGGCGGCACAGGGAGTCGCCGCCCGCGGCCAGCCATTCGCCCAACCGAACGCTGCTGGATTGAGCGGCCTGCGCCTCGGCATAGATGCCCGTGCCCCAATAGATGAAGCGCCGGGTTTCGGCAGGCCAGTTGGCATACGCCCGGCTGATGACCCCCGGCCCACCGTTGTAGCAGGCGAAGGTCAGCGCGGCGTCGCCACCCGCGGACTGCTGGCAGCTTTTGAGGAAGGAGGCTCCACGCCGCGCATTGGTGGCCGGGTCGAGCATGACTTCACCGCTGGCAAAGTGGAACGGCATCACCTGGAAGAGTCCCTGCGCCCCCGCCGAACTGCTGACCGCTGGATGCCCACAGGATTCGATCTGCATGATGGTCGCCAACAGGTTGGGATCGAGGCCGTACTCGGCCGCCCAGCGCCCGATGTCCCGCGCCCAATAGCGCACCGTCGGGCTGAACAACGGGGCGATGGGGCTGGGGCCGCCGAAGGTGGTATCCAGCCAGCGCAGCGCTCGCCGGGCGGCGTCCAGCGAGCTGCCCATCACTGGCGGCAGGATGACCATCAGCACGGCGGCGGTGGCCGCCCAGCGCAGCAGACGTTTTCTCAACAACCGGATCATCGATTTCAACCCTCATCCATACGGTCGATGGAATAGGAATTGTAGAACAAAAGTTCCATTTCGTAAAGGGCGCGATCCGGTCAGCCTGCCACCCGCTTCTGACGCTGGAGTGTCCACCAACCGACGATCACCGCCACCAGCGCCACTCCGATCCAGTACAGCGTCCAGACCTCCGGCGCGAGGGTGATATTCTCGATGGGCAGCGCCCGCGGCGCAAGCTCGGTCAGCACGCCGAACAGCCCAACCGCGATCAGGAGGATGCCGGAGAGCCGGTTGAGCAGCGTGTGATTCTGCGCCAGCCAGCGCACCATGCGGCGTTGGAGCGGCAGCGCGATCAGCGGCAGGAAGACCAGGGGCCAGCCGAATCCCAGCCCGAAGGCCAGGAAGAACAGCAGCCCGTTGACCAGTTCGGCGGCGTTCCCGGCGCCGAGCGCGAAAGCGCTGAAGATGATCGGCCCGGTGCAGGGCAGCGTCATCGGGCCGAAGAACAACCCGTAGACATAGGCCGTCAGGTACGGACTCCGCAAAACCGGAGCCTGCTTGACGGACAGCCGGGCAAACGGATTGCGATCCAGCAGCATCAGGATGCCTGATACGATGACGATGCCGTAGACCAGCGGCAGCAGCAGGCTGAGCGCATCCCCAAAGGACTGCTTGAGCAGGAACAGCGCCAGCCCGACGGCCGTCATCATCGTCAGGATTCCGGCCAGTACCAGCAGCCCCAGCCAACCCGTCGCCCGCCGGGCGCGTTCATCGCCGGCGTTCCCGGCCAGAAACGCGATCAAGCCGGGATAGAGCGGCAGCAGGCAGGCATTCGTCAGGATGGCGGCGTTGCCCAACCCAAAGGCGCGGATCAGTTCGTCCACGGTTTTAACTCCCGCTGAGGCTGGTGAGTTTCGCCACCAGATCATCCGCCGTGATCGAGCCGGTGAAGATCTCGCTGAGCGTGCCATCCGGCTTGATGACGAAGTGCGGCGTCGAAGGCGGGGTGATGACCGTCCGGCCAAATTGATCGACCAACCCCTGGGTCAGCGCCTCGGTGGCCGAAGCGAAGATGAAGTTCCAGCCGTTATCGGCGGCGTACTGCGCCAGGGTCGCGTTATCCACATTTTCAGCCACGCTCAGGCCGACGAACACGTACTGGTCGGGATCAAGCTGGCTGCGGGCGGCCTCGGCATTGGGAAGCTGGCGGCGGCAGTTGGTACACCAGGTCGCCATCGGTTCGACGAAGACCGTCTTGCCCGCGAAGCTGGCGAATGTAAAGGTTTCGCCCGTGGCCGAATCGACCAGCGGCAGCGCAGTCCAGGCCGGGCCGTTGTAGGAAGCCGCCTGATCGGACTGCGTGACGGCAGTCGGTTGCACAGCAGCAGTTGGCATGGTTTCCGGCGGGGGTGTGGGCTGAGCAGGTTGGCTGGTGGGTACAACGGGCTGCGCGGGGGTACTCGTCGGCACGCTTGAAGCGGCTGGCGAGCAGGCCGCGATCAGCAGCGCCAGGGCGAGGATCAATGCATAGGGCTTCATTGCAGTGACAACTCCTTGTCCATTCGACCGGATATTGTCCATGCTTTCCCGATAATGTTTCGCCCAGATTACGTACTCATGAAAGACTCATGCGCCCGTGCTGAATCTCTCCCCTTATTGAACGACCGGATACTTGTACTTCATCGAGTCGGTTGCATTCTTGTGCTGGCGGACGATGCGGAAGCCGACCGCCTCGCTCCGATCCGTCATATAGATTCGATCTCGCCAGATCGTCTGGAACTCGGTTGGGTCTGCGTGATACCAGGAACCACCGCGAACGACTCGCTGCTTCTCAACGTGAATGTCCTCGCCCCCATCATCCCAGGCAGTCAGACACCATTCGGCCACATTGCCACACATATCGACCACCTTGAACGGGCTGTCACCTAATCCATCGTAAGCGGTGACGGGAGTGGGTATCCTGAGATGGGTATGCGCCCCATTACATCGCCGCGGATCCCAGGCATTTCCCCAGGCATACAAGCGTTCATCATTACCCTGCGCTGCTCGCTGCCATTCTTCCTCGCGCTGAAGATGGATGATCTCGTTGCTCACTTCGGAGAGCCAATTACAGAAAGCCACCCCTTCATACCACGAGATGGCAACCACTGGTTGATCAGGCTGGTTGAAGTTTGGATCGTCCCAGTATCGAGGCGCTTCCCAATTGTTCTTACGCCGCGCCTGCTTGCCGAGTTCGGTCCACCAGCGTTCACCCTTCCAGGTGTAGCCGCCCTCTTGAACGAACAATTTGTACTGTGCGTTGGTAATGGGGTACTTGCTGATTTCGAACTGGAACACCTGCACGGCTACGCGAGTACCCAACTTGATATACGAGTCCTTCCAGCGGTTTTCCTGTAAGGTGATGCGGCGGAAGGGAATTTCGATCCACTCAAACGGGGGTGGCAAAATGCTGTCGCTGGACTTGGGACTCAATGCGCCGATGGATTTCAATTCGTTCATCAACCGCTGGATTGCAGTGTCTTGAGGCAGTTTATGGAAGTCGAGACGATTAAGGGTGGTCAGGTCGAACGGCAGCGGCTGTTCCTTGATGACACACACGAAGATCGGTTTCTTCTTCGCGCCGTAGAGGTAGTATTCCCACTCCCTCCTGACATGTTCTGAGGCGGCGCTGTTGGGCGAATGCAGCAGAAGCATGAACTCGGAGTTGTCCAGCGCGTCGCCAACCGACTCACTCCAACTCCGTTTTCTATCAATGTCATGCTCGCTCATCCATACATCTATGCCGGCACTCTGCAGCGCCTGATAAATGCCGTTGGCAAACTCCGAGTCGGCCGTGCTGTAGGAAATGAATATCTTCCCCATTGCTGTTCCCCTTTGCATCAGAGGAGGTTGAGGATCGCATGTGCTAACAGAATGCCCAACAATTTGCTGGGCATCCGTCTCATCACGCCGGATCAGTCTCCCGGCACAGGCTTCGGCTCGGTGTCCAGCGCGGCGAGCATCTCATCCACCCGGCTGAACTTGAGGCGGGGCGCGCCGCGCGATTGGCCGCGCTCCTGCTCGATGGCGTCGAGCCGCTGCCAGTCGGCATAGGTGACGACGCGCACGCCGCGCGATTCCAGCAGCGCCTCCAGCGAGTCGCGTGACGGATCACGCGGGGTCAGCAGCTTATCGCCGCGCATGTCTTCCAGCAGCATCTCGACCGTCTCGACCGAGTCGGGCTTGTTCGTCCCGATGATGCCGCTCGGCCCGCGCTTGATCCAGCCGACGACATAATCGCCGGTCACGACTGTGCCCGATTGAGGGGCAGTGAGGACGCGGCCTTTGTCGTTGGGGATTACTCCGGCACGGTCATCGAAGGGCACGCCGGGCAGCGGCACGCCTCGATAGCCAACTGAGCGGAAGATCAGGCCGACCGGGATGGTCTCGAACTGGTCGGTAGCACGCGCTTTCACCCCGCCTTTGCCATCCGGCACGAGTTCGTTCTTGACGATCTTGACCGCCTGGACGCAGCCCTGCCCGCTGATCTCGACGGGCGAGACGGCGAAGCGCATGATGATCTTGCGGGTTTTGCCGCTGTCGCCCTGTTCAGCATAACCCTTGAGGACTTCGACGTTGCGGACAACTTCCTTGTCATCGCCACTGTCGAACACCTGCTGGCTGAACGGATCGAGGATGACTTCCTCCGGCGCGACCACCATGCTGGCGTCGGCCAGTTCCCCCAGTTCCTTGATTTCCGGCGTGGTATAGGCGGCCTGAGCCGGGCCGCGCCGTCCCAAGACGTAGATATTCCTGACGCGGCTGTGCCGCAGCGCCTCCAGCGCGTAATCGGCGATATCGGTCTTCGCCAATTCCTCCGGCGTCCGCGCCAGGATGCGGATCACATCCATCGCCACGTTACCCAGCCCGACCACGGCGACGCTCTCCTGCGAGAGATCGAACTCGTAGTCGGCATAATCCGGGTGGGCGTTGTACCAGGCCACGAACTCCGTGGCCGGATGGCTGCCGGGCAGGTCTTCGCCAGGAATATCCATGCGGCGGTCGGATTGGGCGCCGACGGCGTAGATGATGGCGTGATACCGCTGGACGAGATCGTCGTGAGTCAGGTCGCGCCCGAATTCGACATTGCCATAAAAGCGAAAGTTGGGGTGCGAAGCTACGCGGTCATAGGCCTTCGTGACCGACTTGATCTTCTGGTGATCGGGGGCGACGCCGCCGCGCACCAACCCATATGGAGTCGGCAGGCGGTCGAACAGATCGACCTGCACGACCAGGTTGGTCTGCCGCTGAAGGTGATCGGCTGCATAGAAACCGGATGGGCCGGAGCCAATGATCGCCACGCGCAGGGGATTGGATGGGGTTCCAGGTAAGCTCATATCGCCTCAAATTCGGATCAAGTAGCGAATATCCGAATTGAGTATAGCACGCCCCTGCCCGCGATTGCGTGAACTTTCACGAAACCGTGGAACAGCGCGCAAAGGCTCGACAATCTTTCAAAAATCCTCGCGGCGGCACACGGGGGCTGGCGGGCGGAAAAAGGCCAACATGTTTCCGCAACGCTTTTTTTGTTCTATGTTATAATCAGTACACGCATGGGCGGGACATCCACGCCTCCACGTCGGGCAAGCGACAGGACTGAAGGAATGGCGGTCACGAACTTACGGGAGTACCTCTCCAAACTTGAAGGCTTGCTCAATGCCGGGCACGCCCCTGAGGTCATTCACCACTGCCGCCACATATTGCAGCATTATCCTAAGAACGCGGCTACCTATCGACTGCTGGGACGGGCGTTGACGGTCAACGGGCGCTTTGTCGAAGCGGGCGATGTGATGCGCCGCGTGCTGGGCGTCTTCCCCGATGACTTCGATGCCCACATGAGCCTGAGCGAAGTCTACCGCAGCGAGAAACGCAGCGATGACGCCATCGGGCATCTGGAACGTGCCTACGAACAGCAGCCGAACAATCCGGTGGTGCTGGAGACGCTGCGGGAGTTTTATCGCAAGTATCGCAAGCAGGAGTTCGGTAAATTCCAACTGACGGGCGGCGCGGTCGCGCGGCAGTATATCCGCAACGGCCTGTACTCGCAGGCGCAGGATACACTCCAGCGGGCACTGGCTGACCAATCGGATCGCGTCGATCTACGGCTGCTGCTGGCACAGACGTACTGGGAAGCTGGCAATCGCATGGACGCGGGCGAGCAGGCGCTCCAGGTACTCCATGTGCTGCCGGACTGCATGAAGGCCAACCTGATTCTGGGTGGAATGTGGCTGGCGGAAGGCCGCCCCTCGGACGCCCAGCGCTACATCGACCGCATCCAGTCGCTCGATCCGTATCTGGCGCTGGAACTGGCCCGCGGCGAAGACATCTCCGACGACACCTTCACCCTCAATGAACTGGATTACCAACGCGCCGCCGAACAGGAATTGACCAACCGCCCCCCGGACTGGCTGCAAGACATGCGTCGCAGCAGCCAGGAAACAGCCGCGGCTTCGCTCGCCGAGACCGAGATCGTCGAATCCGGCGATTGGATGGACTCGTTCAGCGCGGGAGCATTCGCCGAGGAAGCGGCTGCCGACGAAGCGGGCGACAGTGGTGAACTGCCCTCCTGGTTTGCCGAGTACACTGAACAGCAGGAAGAAGAACCGCCGCCGACTGTTCCCGTCAAACCGGTGCCGGGGCCGCGCCGCGGCCTGACAGGGCTGCTCAATCCCCAGCCGGATGTGGTTGTCCCGCCTACTCATCTGGTCGAGCCGACTCACCCCTCCTACCGGGAGGAAGAGCCGGTTGATTTGCCTGACGAGGCCGATACCCCAGCAGCCGCCAAACTCTCCACCGCCGAACACCGCAAGGTTGTCCTCCCGGATTGGCTCTCTGAAGCGGAGGCCAGTCTCCCGCCCGCCGATGAACCGGCCGCGCGGACGGGTACGGACGATGACGATCCGCTGGCCTGGCTGCGGGGCAGTGGCATCCAGGTCGATACCGACGCCAAACGTCGCAGCGCCGCCGAAGCCTTCGTGGAAGAAGACCAGGCCGACCTGGGGATTACCCCGGAAGCTGAAACCGATCCGCTGGCCTGGATGAATTCCTACGGTGGGAAGCCGCTGCGAACCGACGAAGTTGTGGCTGCGGCGTCCGTCGATGAGGGCAGTTTACCTGCCGAACCGGAAGATGACGCCGATCCACTGGCCTGGTTGAAAGACACTGGCATCGCCGAGATGCAGCAGGTCGGCCAGCAGAAGACCGCGCCGCTCAAACCCGTCGGACAGGTCTCCGACAGCGAAGACTCGCTCGATTGGCTTTCCGATGAAAGCCTGCTGGAAGAAGCCTTCGACCTCGAATCGCTCGTCAATGAATCCCGCTCGGCGGCAGCGCCGGCAGCCCAGATCGACAGCACGCCAGAACAACGGCAGGATGATATGACCCCAGACAAAGACCCGCTGGATTGGCTCTCCGAACCGGAAGAAACCCCGTCAGGCGACAAGCAGCCCGACGAGATCACCTGGTCGGAGAAACCGGCCGAGCCGCCCGCCGATGAATTCCCGGACTGGCTCAGCGAAGCCGCGCCAGATGATGGGGCTGCTCCGGCTGGCGAGGAAAACTTCGACTGGATGTCGGAACTGCCGGACGCGAACGCCGCGCCCGGCCAGCCTGCGCCATCCGAGAGCGAAGTCCCCGATTGGCTCCAGGGCGAACCGGAGATGTCCGCCGAGTCTCCGGTGGAATCGCAACCCGCTGGTGATGTCCCCGACTGGCTGAACGCGCCCGCCAGCGAACCCGCCGCCGAGCAGCAGCCCGATTGGCTGAGCGAGCTGCCCGCGCCCGACGAGATCGAAAGCGCGGTTGAACGCGAGATGCAGGGTGATTTCCCCGATTGGCTGAACGCCTCGGCTGAGGCTCCGGTCGAAGCCGCCGCTGAGATTCCGGCGGTCGAGGAGCCGGACTGGTTGAGGGCGATGTCCAGCGAGGCCGCGCCCGCCGAAGCAGAAGCCGCCCTGGAAGAAGCCGAATGGGTCAGTTCCGCGCCCGGCCCGACGGCGCAGACCGAGGTCATCAGCGCCGATGAGTTTGAATGGATGGAGACGGAGGCCGTCTCCCCGGTCGATGTTGAATCCGCCGCCGCTGAGACTCCCGATTGGTTGAGCGCCTTGCAGCCCGATCAGGCGCAGGAATTCGAGCCGGAATTTGAGGCGGAAGCCGAACCTGTCGCTGCCGAGACCCCCGATTGGCTGAGCGCCTTGCAGCCCGATCAGGCGCAGGAATTCGAGCCGGAATTTGAGGCGGAAGCCGAACCCGTTGCCGCTGAGACCCCCGATTGGCTCTCGGAAGCCGCGCCTATGCCTGCCGAGCTTGAAGCCGCTGCCTCTCTTGAAGAAGAGCCGCTGCCCTTCGATGCAGCCATGCCGGAGCAAGAACTCGATTGGCTGCACGATGTGAAGGTCGATGCGCCTGCGCCCACCGAGTTCGATCTGCCCGCCGCCGAAGCCAGCGGCGAGGATTGGGCCGCCGAGATCGGCACCGAAACGCCCCTATCGCGGGCGGCGGTCGAAGCCGATACGCTCATCATGGACGATACGCCAGAGTGGTTGAGCGCCATGCAGCCGGAAGCCGAAGCCGAGGCAGAAGCAGTCGAGGCTGCGCCTGCTGCGGACGACGGCGGCTTCGAGTGGATGTCCATCGAGGACGAAGCAGCCCAGGCCGAACGCACGACGCCCTCGGTCGGCATGCCGACACCGGATTGGATCAGTGAACTCCAGGCCGCCGAGGACATGCCCGAAGAGACGGCCGTCGAAGCGGCCGCCGAGACTCCCGATTGGCTCAGCGCCATGCAGCCCGAAGGCGAAGAAGAAATCGAGCCGGCCCAGGCCGAACCGGAGTGGCTCAGCGCCATGCAGCCGGAAGCCGAGGCTGAACTTGAAGGTGAAGCCGCTGCCGAGGCCGAAGTCCCCGACTGGCTCTCGGAGGCTGCGCCTGTGCCCGCCGAGGTCGAAGCCACTGCCGCGCCGCTGGACGATTGGGAGCCGGCCACCAGCGATGACGTTATCGCCCGCATGTCCGGTGATACCCCCGATTGGCTGACTGAACTCCAGGCCGAGGAAGCCCACGACACAGCCGAGGTGGACGAGGCCCGCGTGGACGTGCCTGCCGCCAGCGTCGCCGATGTCCCCGATTGGCTCCATGAGATGCAGCCGGATGCCGAAGCCGAGCCGGAAGCGCCCGCCGCGGCCCTCTCCGGCGAGCAGCCCGATTGGCTGGG
>JAEUQZ010000770.1 GCA_016788965.1 Anaerolineae bacterium
GGCGGTCATCTGCGTCAGCGATCTGGTCGCCGTCGGGGTGATGCACGAAGCCCGCGAGCGCGGCATGCGCCTCGGCGACGATTTGTCGGTCATCGGCTTTGACGACGAACCGATGAGCCAGTATCTCAACCCGGCGCTGACCACCCTGGCGCAGCCGCTGGACGAGATCGCCTCGATGGTCATCACCATCCTGGACGATCTCATCGCCGGCAGCACCGTCCTGCATCAGCGCCTGATCGCGCCGCGCCTGATCGTGCGCGAGTCAACGGGGCAGCGCCGCTAGAATCCGCGTCAGATCGGCATCGCGCATCGTGGCGATGTGCACGTGTCCTTTTTCCCCCGGCGCGCTGCCGACCGCAACCGTCCAGAAGCCGCCCGTCAGCCCGGCGTCGATCCCGGCTTCGGCGTCCTCGAAGACGAGCGCCTGCGGTGGGCTGACGTTCAGCCGCCCTGCCACCCAGATGAACAGATCGGGCGACGGCTTGGTGTTGACCACGCTGCTGCCGTCGCCCACCACGTCGAAGGCGGCGGACATGCCCAGCCTGTCCAGCACCTTCCAGGCGTTGCGGCTCGCCGAAGCCAGACCCAGCTTCAAACCGCGCGCCCGCGCCTCCGCCAGCAGCGGAGTCACGCCTTCCAGCACATCCGCCGGCGTGATCAGGTCGAGCATCTCCACATAGTAGGTGTTTTTGCGCGTCATCCACGCTTCAGCGGTCGCTTCGGCGATCTGCCGCCCCTTCAACATGCGGCGCAGACTCTC
>JAEUQZ010000771.1 GCA_016788965.1 Anaerolineae bacterium
GGAAGGAGTCACCATATGATCGCCGTACGACGACCGGGCAAAGTTTGGCACTGCCAGTCGGCCGAAGAAGTGCTGGCACAGCTTGGTTCCGCAGCAACAGGCCTCTCTGTGCAGGAAGCCGCGCAACGTCTCACGACCAATGGCCCGAACGAGTTGAAGGAAGGGAAGCGCATCAGCCCGTGGCAGATTTTTCTTGGGCAGTTCAAGAGCCTCATCGTGTGGATTCTCATCGTCGCCGGCATCATCTCCGGCGTGCTTGGTGAAACGGTCGATGCCATCGCCATTCTCGCCATCGTGGTGCTGAACGCGGTCATTGGCTTTTATCAGGAGCACAGCGCGGAGAAGTCCATCGCCGCGCTCAAGAAGATGGCCGCGCCGCTGGCAAAGGTGTGGCGCGATGGCGCGATCAAGGCCGTGCCTGCGGCGGAAATCGTGACGGGGGACGTTCTTGAACTCGAAGCGGGAGATCTCGTCGCCGCCGATGCGCGTCTGCTGACCGCCGCGTCCTTCAAATGCGTGGAGTCGGCGCTCACGGGTGAATCCGAAGCGGTCGAGAAACAAGCCGTCACGCTTGACCAGGCGGAGGTGCCGCTGGGCGACCGCAAGAACATGATCTTCATGGGCACCAGCGTGGCCGCAGGCAGCGGGCGGGCGCTGGTCGTCGCCACGGCGATGCAGACCGAGATTGGTGGCATCGCGGGCCTGCTTGCAGAAGCAGGTGCGGATGAAGACACGCCGCTTCAGCAAAAGCTCACCTC
>JAEUQZ010000772.1 GCA_016788965.1 Anaerolineae bacterium
ATCATCGCCGGGGGTGGCCTGCAAGATTTCCACCGCGCCTGTCGCCAGCGTCATGACATAAATGTTGGCGTCCCAACGCTGGTCACGATCCGAAACAAACGCCAACCGCGTCCCATCCGGTGACCATGCCGGACTGATGTCCAGCGAATCATTGCGCGTGAGCCGCGTCAGCCTGCCGCTCTCAACCCCGGCTAGCATCAACTCGGTCAGCCCGTAGCGTTCGCTCACAAATGCGATCTGCCGCCCATCCGGTGACCAGACCGGCGCGAAATCCGTATCCGGATGCTGTGTCAACCGGCGCACATCCCGCCCCAGCGCATCCATCACATAAATCTCTCGGTTGCCGTCACGGTCACTCACGAAGGCGATGCGTTCCCCGTCCGGCGACCAATCCGGCGCGAAATCGGTGAAGTCGTTGTCGGTGATGGCCTGCATCAACCGGCGTTCCACATCCATGCGGTAGATCTCAAGGCTGCGTCCGGAAGATGCCGCGAAGATCAATTCGCCCAACCCAACCGGCAGCGCCCGCCCTACATACAGCATCGCCAGCGTCACCACTGCCAGCGCAGGCAGCAGCAGTCCGGTCATACGCAGCGCCGAACGGCTCATGATGCCTAACGCGCCGTCTGCGAGATGATCGTGCCGAGGTTGTAGATGATCTCGGCGCGGCATCCTTCGCTGCGGCTGAAACAATCCGTTTGAATCCGGTAGAGTCCCGGCTGGTTCGCCCGCATATCCCACGCGCGGAAGTAAAGTTG
>JAEUQZ010000773.1 GCA_016788965.1 Anaerolineae bacterium
GAAGACACCCGCTTTGCTCCCGGCATCTACCCGCTCACCAAAGGCTTGACCATCGCTGCCGATTGTGTCACCCTCGAGTGTGAAGGTGTTTTGCTGGTCGATTCCACCCATGACGGTGTCGCCCTGCACGCACAAGGCCAGCATGGCATCACCGTGCGCGGCTTGTCCATCTCCGGCTTCTATCACGGCCTCCGCTTTGATGATTGTCAGGATGTCGTTGTCGATTCGGTTCGGGTGCGCGATACTGCCGAAATCGAAGGTATCGACACCTTTCTTTACCTCTGGCATCCCATCGACAAGGTCTACAGCGGCGCGCTGCTCTTCAATAACGTCAGCGGTGGCGTCATCCGTAATAGCGACTTCCAGCACCAGATGAACGGCATCCTGCTCTACCGCTGCACCAACCTCACCATCGAAAACAACAACGCTTCTTTCAACAGCGGTTGGGGCATCTATCTCAGCAGCACCTCGGAATGCCTCATTCAAGACAACCGCCTTGATTTCTGCAACCGTGTTTATCGCCGTCCTGAAGATGGCTCTGTCCGTGTCGAAGCCGACGCTTCCGGCATCGTCATGGTCATGAGTTCCAGCAGCAACCGCATCCTCCGCAATAGCTGCCTTTGCGGTGGGGATGGCATTTTCGTCGCGGGCTGCACCCCCGACGGCAATCGCACCAGTTGCGACGATAATCTCTTTGAAGACAACGACTGCCGCCTCAGTCCCAACAACGCCATCGAATCGACTTTCTCCCGTGGTA
>JAEUQZ010000774.1 GCA_016788965.1 Anaerolineae bacterium
GCGCCGGGAAGCTGGGCTTGCAGGCCGCCGAGGTGTTCGATGAGGGCGGGGACGGGCTGGTCGAAACGGGCGAGCAGATGCTGGCGGGCGAGGGTGGTGCGGTTGATCTCGCGCAGGGTGAGGGTGCGGGTGGACATGGGCGGCGCTCCTTGGTGGTAGAACATCTGTCCTTAGTATAGCGCAGACGCGGGATTCAGGCGCGGCGGCGGATGTTCATGAATACGCCGGGGCGGGGTTCGAGGGTCGCGCCCATGTGGGCATGCACCGGACGGGGTAGGAGGGTGAGATCGACCTGCTGAAGGATGCGGGCGAGGACGACTTTGGCTTCGAGCCGGGCGTAGGCTGCGCCGATGCAGTTGCGCGGGCCGCCGCCGAAGGGCAGGAAGGCGTAAGGCGGGGGTTTGGGCGCGTCGGGGGCGAAGCGCTGCGGGCGGAATTGGTGGGGGTCGTCCCAGTGGGGATGGGTGCGGTGGGTGAGGTAGATGGAGTAGAGCACGCGCGTTCCGGCAGGGATGGTGTGACCGTTGAAGGTGAGATCAACGGCGGCGCGGCGTGAACCGAGATGGATGGGGGGATAGAGGCGGAGCGATTCGTCGATGATCTGGTCGAGCAGGCGGAGCTGGTGCAGTTGCTCGAGGGTGGGCGGGTGCTGGCCGCAGGTGGCGATGATCTCGTCCTGAAGCTGGCGCAGGATGGCGGGATGCTGGCCGAGCAGGTAGAGCGCCCAACTGAGGAGGGCGGTGCTGGTGTCGTGAC
>JAEUQZ010000775.1 GCA_016788965.1 Anaerolineae bacterium
GGGCGCGACGTTGAAGGCGGCGCGGGTGTACGAACGGAATGTGCGCTACGAGAACGCGGCGCACAGCCTGACGGAAGCGGGAATTGTGATTCGGCTGCGGCAGGATACGCGAATACGGCTGACGTACAAGGACAAGAAGGTGGTCGAGGATGGGGTCACAAAACGCTTCGAGGCCGAAGTGGAGGTGAACGACTTCGACGCGATGGAAATGATCCTCGGCAAGATGGGGTATGAGCCAAACGTGGTGTACGAAAAATACCGCACGACATACCTGCTGGACGGGGCGGAAGTGGTGTTGGACGAGATGCCTTACGGACACTTCGTGGAAATCGAAGGTGATAAAGATACTATCGAGCGGGTGATTGATGTGCTGGATTTGAAATCGGCCAAACGCTACCATGAGAGTTATCTGGAACTGGCGGCGCGGGTTCAGAATAAGCTCGGTTTGCAAGCGGCGGATTTAACATTTGCAAACTACGCACGGGTGCATGTGGATGAAACGGATTTTGATCAGTAAGTCGCCAGTCTCCAGTTTCTTTTTGGTACCCCGCTCATAAAATGAGGGGCCGAAGCCCCTCGATTCCCCTTGAAACAGACAACTCAGTCATGCAGGAAGGTGAAGTTCTGCCATTGATAGGTGTAGACTTTGCCTTCCTTATCCGCTGGCGCGGTGACATAGAACCAGTTGTCATCCGAATAGTAGAGGCTGAAGCCTTCGTTGGAAGCGATCAACAGACCATCCTTATGGTGGCCGG
>JAEUQZ010000776.1 GCA_016788965.1 Anaerolineae bacterium
ATCGACACTGAACAGGAAATCGCGCCCCACTGCAATCGCACGCTCGATGAGGGGAGTCCAGCGGTCTCGCGGCAGTTTGCTGAAGGCCAGCATGACTTTGACCGCGCCCCACGCGCATTGGAGTTTGTTGTTGGCGGAGCAGGCGAAACCGGGCGCGCATTTGCCCGACGCATAGTAGCGTAGCGGCGCGCGACGCTCCGTGGCTGGAGCGATGCCTTCACCGGTGACGCTGCGCGCCATCCACTCGAAGGCGCGATCCAGCCGCTGGTCGGTGCAGCCCAGATCGAGCAGCGCGGCGCACAGATTGCCCTGCAAGCAGTCGATGTTACCCGTCCCTGCCGATCCGGTTGCGCTGAACTGCCCATCTTTGAGCAGCGCGTGTTCAAGGAGATAGGCGCAGGCCTGCTCGATGCGCGCATCCTGCGACGACACCGCGCCAAGCTGACCGAGCAAAATGATCGACCAGACGGTGCCGTGATACTTGGGGGCATAGCCGTAGCCGGGTTTGATCCAATAACCTTCCGGCTGCATTTCGTCGAGGATGTGCGGGATCAGGCCGCTGGTGTGCGCGGCAGCCCGCGCCGCAGCGAGTTCGGCATCAAGGGGCGGGCGATCGAGCAGGTCACGCAAGGTGAGGTAACGAACGATGGGATTTTCGGGTTCAAGCAGCCAATCGAGCAGCGAGGTCGAGATCCGGTCGCGCGTGGTCATGGTCGAGTCTCCTACAAAACCAATCAGCGACTCTTCTATTATAC
>JAEUQZ010000777.1 GCA_016788965.1 Anaerolineae bacterium
ATGTCCGCCCCATGATCGGCCACCACCCGCGCCGCCAGCGCCATCGCCGCCGGATCGTTCCCGAAAAGCTGCACTGCAAACGGTCGCTCTCCCGCCGTCCAATCGAACAGGTGCGCCGTCCGCTGCACGCCGCTGTGTTTCAGCACGTTGCTGCTGATCAACTCCGTGCAGACCAGCCCGCACCCGCCCAGATCGCGGCACAGCGTCCGAAACGCATGATTGGTATGCCCGGCCATCGGAGCCAGCGTCAGCGGCGGATCGATCACCAACCCGCCGATATTTACAGCCCCCCATCCCACCTTCAATCCATCCATCACCTGTTCCCTGAACCCCTTGCGCCGCGCCGCATTATAGCAGCATCCCCGCTGCTGACCCGCAGACTGGCATCGTGTTTCGAACCATCATGCAAATGAACACAAATGGTACTCGCTGCTCAGAGTCCTGATCCGAATACCAGCCCCTTTCGGTTCAGAAAATGCTCCTTTTTCAGAGCAATTGTGACTGCCAGAATCGAATGGCCTCTTCTAACTCGGATCGACGTTCATCAAGCAGTGCATGAGCTGAGTAAGGCTGTAACTGAGGATAGATTTTTAGGAACTCGATCACCACAGCGATTTGCTCCTGGCTGAAAAGCTTGACGATCCTCTCCAGCCTATCCCGCGAATACTGCTCTTTACGTGGAGTCAAGCCGTCAACAATGTCACCTGACCAATCGTTGTCGAATTCGGGATTGTTAAGCACCGTGGTGAGGAAGG
>JAEUQZ010000778.1 GCA_016788965.1 Anaerolineae bacterium
CGTGGGCTCCGCGCTCGATCTCACGCTCGCCGTGCTCAACGGGCTCGTGGGCGATCACCTCGTCCGGACGAACAACGGCCTCGCGACCGAGCTCGAGCTCTACCAGGACGGCGAGCCGCTCCGCCCGACTCGCCGCGAGCTGACAACGAAGCTCCGGGCGCCGACATCGAAGGTGGTCGTGCTCGTGCATGGCCTGATGTGCACCGAGACGATCTTCCAGATGCCGGACGGCGCCGACTTCGGCTCGCTGCTGGTCTTGCGCACACTCCTCGGCGGGGTCATCGCCGGGCTCCCCGCCGCCGCCATGGCCTACATCGGCGAGGAGATCGCCCCCGGCGCGCAGGCACGCGCGATGGGGCTCTACATTGCCGGCAACGCCCTCGGCGGCATGAGCGGACGCTTCGTCGCCGCGCTGCTGACCGACTGGAGCTCCTGGCGGGTCGCGCTCGGGATGATCGGCGTGCTGGGGGCGGTCTCCGCACTGGTGTTCTGGCGCCGCCTGCCGGCCTCGCGCAACTTCCGCGCACGCGCCGCCACGCCGGCGCGGATCTTCGCGGACACGCTGGCGATCTACCGCGATCCCGGCCTGCCCGCGCTCTTCCTGGTCGCCTTCCTCGCCATGGGCGGCTTCGTCGGGCTGTACAACTTTCTCGGCTTCCGCCTGCTCGAGCCGCCCTACGGGCTGGGCCAGAGCGCGATCGGCGCGATCTTCCTGCTCTACCTGGTCGGCACCTGGGCCTCGGCGGCGAGC
>JAEUQZ010000779.1 GCA_016788965.1 Anaerolineae bacterium
TGGCCGGGCCGTTCATCGCCTGGTTGGGCATCCCACCTGGGCGGACGTGGCTGGATGTCGGCGCGGGGACGGGGGTGCTTTCCCAGGTCATTTTGCAGGAGGCAGCACCAACGAAAGTCGTCGGGATCGATTTCTCGCCCGAATACATCGAGTTCGCCCGCCAACAGGTCCAGGATGACCGCATTGAATTCAGGGTGGACGACGCGGGGAACATGGTCTTTGAAGACCCTCCATTCGATGTGTCGGTTGCGGGTCTGGTGCTGAACTTCGTGCCGTCGCCTGAGCAGGCGGCGCGGAGCATGGCGCAGGCTGTCCGGGGTGGCGGTACGGTGGCCGCGTATGTGTGGGACTACGGCGGGCGGATGGAGATGATGCGTCACTTCTGGGATGCGGCGAGTACGCTCGATCCTTTGGCGCGAGAGATGGACTCCGGCCCCCGGTTCGCAATCTGCAAGCCGGAGAACCTCCAGGCGCTCTTTGAGTCAATGGGTCTCAATGCAGTCGAGGTGATTCCCATCGATGTTCAAACCCATTTCAGGGACTTCGATGACTACTGGCTGCCCTTTCTGGGCGCGCAAGGCTCGGTTTCAAAGTACCTGCGTGGGTTGAGCGAGGACATGCGAACTGCGGTGCGCGAGCAGCTCCGGCGCCAGCTTCCGACCGCGCCAGATGGTGGAATCGATTTGATCGCCCGCGCGTGGGCAGTCAAGGGAGAGAAAGCGGTCTAGCAGGCATGGCGATAGGCTACGGC
>JAEUQZ010000077.1 GCA_016788965.1 Anaerolineae bacterium
TGCTGTTCATCCTGCCCGTCGCTTCCGCCGATACCGAGGAGCAGGCCGGCAACATCTTCGGCGTGGTCGAGGGCTTCTGGTTGCCCGATGTCGTCTGCGAGTTGAATCCCGGTTGGGAACGCATCATCTTCGATTGGGCGCAGCACCAGCCGACCGGCCCCGACGACTGGCACACCCTTAACGTCGATGACCGCTGGCTGACCGCCGCCCGCGATTGCGACCGTGAGGTCGTCGCCGTCATCAAACACACCCCCAATTGGGCCACCGACGGGCTGCCCGGCGCAGGTGTGCCGCGCGGCCTGTATCTCCCCGTGGATGATCCCCAGAACCTTTGGGCCAACTTCATGCGCCGCGCCGCCGACTATTACGCCCCGCGCGGAGTCAAGCGCTTCATCATCTGGAATGAGCCGGATATTTCCCGCGAAACCTACGGCTACGAGTTCGAGGGTTCGCTGGACGATTACTTCCAACTCCTCAAGGTCGCTCATCTGGCCGTTAAGTCGGCCAACCCCGATGCTGAAATCCTCCTGGCTGGCACAACCTACTGGCACGATGTCAACGAAGGTCGCCGCCTCTACCTGGACCGCCTCTTCGAGCGCATCCTGCAGGACGGGGACGCCGCCGCCAACGGCTACTACTTCGATGTCGTCAGCCTGCACATTTATTTCCGCACCGAAACAGTCTATGATATTGTCCACGAAGTCCGGGCGCTGCTGGATCGGTACGGCCTGACCGGCAAACGCATCTGGATCAACGAGATGAACGCCGCCCCTACCGATGACCCCTTGTGGCCGGTGGTGCGTCCGGTTTACCATCTCGACCTGGAACAGCAGGCCGACTTTCTGGTTCAGGGGGCCGCGCTCGGTCTGGCCGCCGGAGCCGAGCGCCTTGCGGTCTTCAAGTTCTACGATTGGAGCCTGCCGCCCGGTGGCGAGGCCTTTGGACTTCTGCGTGCCGATGGTTCCCGTCGCCCGGCCTTCGATGCCTGGAAGATGGTCATCCGCCAGTTCAGCGGGATCACCCAGGCGCGGCTGGCGCGGACGGATCGCGTCGATGCCGTACTGATGACCCGCTCCGACGGCCAGCACATGCTCGTCGCCTGGGCGCGAACCGATCTGACTGCGCGTTTGCGGGTCGCCTCGACCGGTAGCGAGGCGCTGCTGCTCGATCCCTACGGCCATCAGACGGCCATCGCGTCCGGCAGCGGCGGCTACACCCTGGAACTTCCTGCTGCCCGCTGCAATTCGGTTGATGGCTGCGCGGTCGGTGGCAGGCCGTTGATCCTGCTCTTGCCGCAGCGAGTAGAATCCGTGCAGGATGTCACCCAGGGCACTGCCTTGGAACTATCATTCGAGTAGGTCAAGAAGGAAAAACGATGTCACAGAACGGGGCGGCTTCAGCTTCGACCAATGGCAGCGCCGGGTTGAACGCACACGGCGAAATCAAGTTCTCCTATGGCGGTCAGGCGGTCATCGAGGGCGTTTTGATGCGCGGCGCGCATAACGCGGCCATCGCCGTGCGCGATCCACAAGGGCAGATCGTCGTTCACGAAC
Source organism: Anaerolineae bacterium (assembly GCA_016788965.1). Taxonomy (GTDB): domain Bacteria; phylum Chloroflexota; class Anaerolineae; order Aggregatilineales; family Phototrophicaceae; genus CFX2. The sequence continues at coordinate 1,554 of JAEUQZ010000077.1, forward strand.
AGCCGCTCAATGCCACGCTCTACCGCGGCCGCATTGCCAAAACCCCGTTCCTGCGCGGCATTGTCGGCCTTTGGGATGCGCTCGGCCTCGGCACACGCGCCCTCATGTGGTCGGCGGATGTCGCCGTCGGCGAGGAAGTCAATTTCAACGGCCCGGTCGGTTGGGCGACCATTGCTTTTTCGCTGGTGCTGGGTGTGGGATTGTTCTTCCTGCTTCCCACTGCCGGAGCCTCCTGGATCGGCAATCTTCTCGGCCTGACCCCCGACGGTTCTGCCCCCATTGGCATGGCCGCCTTCATCATCAACCTCATCGAAGGCCTGATCCAGCTAGGCATTCTGGTCGCCTACATCTGGGCGATTGGCCGCATTCCCGATGTGCAGCGGCTCTTCGGCTATCACGGCGCTGAGCATAAGACGATCAACGCTTACGAAGCCGGCGCCGAACTCACCCCCGAAGTCGTCGCCAAATACCCGATTGAGCATCCCCGCTGCGGCACGGCTTTCCTGCTCACTGTCGTACTGGTCAGCGTCTTCGTCTTCTCGCTGTTGGGGCGTCCACCCTTCCTGCTCCTGATTCTGTCCCGAATCGTTTTCATCCCGCTGATTGCCGGGATCGCCTACGAGTTAATTCGCTTCACCGCCCGCAACATGCACAACCCGCTGGTGCGTCTCATCATCAAGCCCAACCTCGCCCTTCAGCACCTCACCACCCGCCAGCCCGATCTCCACATGATCGAGGTCGCCATCGTCTCCTTCAACCATGTGCTGGCCTCTGAGGGCATCCTCAAACGCGAGGAACTGGTCATCCCGGAGCCGCGCCCCGAAGCCGTTTCACCAACCCTGGCCGAGGCCAAATAGCGCCTCTTTCGAGCTTCTCGCGTACACTTTCAGCCCCCTCGTCCACGAAGTGGAGAGGGGGTTGGGGGTGAGGATATGGAGTAAATCTGCCAGCACGGATAACGGCCTCTTGCTTCAATTCCCCTCAGCGGATGAACCGCTTCCACGGCATCTCGCCGGAGGTGGGCGGTTCATCCGAGTCAGCCTCATCACTGGTTCCGTTCAGATACAGCCACAGCGCCTCGGCTTTGTCCGGGTACTGCGCCAGCCATTCCGCTGGTTTCATCAGCCGCGTTCGATAAACCGCCGCTGCGTAATGCCGGAGTTCCTCGGTCATGCCGGCTTTGTCGGCCAGATGCCTGTCGATCTGCCCGATCAACCGCAGACCGGAGGCCGTCAGTCGGTTCTGATCCACGAAACGCGAAGAAGCCATCATGTTGCCTTCCGCGCCCAGACCACATACAGCGGATCCGCCGCCCGCGGATACCCCTCCAGCGGATTAGTCTGCTGGGCGGTCAGGTCTTTCCAGTTGCCCGAAAGATCGAAGTAGCGCCCCACCAGCGCGAGATGCTGCTCGTCCGTGGTCGAGACCCACACCACCACCGCTTTGGTCGGGAAGCAGCGATTCGAGAACGACACCACGAAGATGCCGCCTGGCTTCAACACCCGGTTGACATCCTTGAACACGGCCACCGGATCGGTGAGGTACTGTACTGACACCGTACACGTCACCGCGTCGAACAGGTTGTCTTCATACGGCAGGCGCGGATTGCCGTTCAGGTCGTGAACGACGAACTTGTCCAACTGCGGATTGTCCTGCATCTCCTCCGCATTCATCCCCAACCCGATGATCCGTGCTGGCCGGAGTTCCGCCGGATAATGCGAGCGCCAACTGCTCATCAGGTCGAGGTACACCCCGCCCGCCGGGAGCAAATCCAGGAACGCGCCGCTCAGCGCGGCGATGGCGTCCTCGTCGATATGCACCACCTTGCGCGGGAAGGCATAAAACAGCCCATCATCGCTGGGGTCCTGACGGCGGAAGAATTCCGGCGGTAACGGCGTAGAAGCCATGTGATCCTATCCCTCGGACATCCGCTTGAGTTCGTAGAGCTTGGTCAGCGCCTCCAACGGCGACAAATGATCGACATCCAGCTTGCGGAGCGTCTCGATGGCCGGATGCTCCGCCGCCTTGAATAGCTGCATCTGCCCGGCCTGCTCCTGATTCCGCTGCCGCGTCGAAGGCTGCGACGGGGCAGGGGCGGTCGGCAGCTTGAAGTCGCTGCCCTGCGCTTCCAGGTGGCGCAGCAGTTCGCGTGCCCGCTCCACCACCGGCCGCGGCATCCCCGCAAGCTGTGCCACATGCACCCCGTAGCTCCGATCCGCCCCCCCAGGGACGACCTTGTGGAGGAAGACGACGCTTTCGCCCTCTTCGCTGACCGCCACGTTGTAATTCCGCGCCCTCGGCATGATGTTCGGCAGTTCCGTCAATTCATGGTAATGCGTGGCGAACAGCGTCCGGCAGTTCAGCCGTGGATTGTTGTGGACATATTCGATCACTGCGCGGGCGATTGCCAGCCCATCATACGTCGATGTGCCTCGCCCGATCTCGTCCAGGATCAGCAGGCTGCGCCGTGTGCTGCCAGAAAGCAAACGCGCCGTCTCCACCATCTCCACCATGAAGGTACTCTGCCCGGCGTGAATCTCGTCCTGCGCCCCGATCCGCGCGAAGATGCGATCCACCAACCCAATCATGGCCTCATCCGCCGGGACGAAGCTGCCGATCTGCGCCATCAGCGTGATGATGGCGACCTGCCGGATGTAGGTCGATTTCCCTGACATGTTCGGCCCGGTGATGATGTGAACCCGCGACATGCTGTCGAAGTGCGTATCATTCGGCACATACCGGAATCCACCATCCAGCAGCCGCTCCACCACCGGATGCCGCCCCGCCCGGATCACCAGCAGATCGTCATCGGTCAGCGTCGGGCGGACGTAGCCTTCGCGCACCGCCACCTCCGCCAGCGACAGGAACACATCCAGGTGCGCCACCGCCCGCGCCGTTTGCAGCAGCCGGGAAGCTTCCTGCGCGGTTTGTCGGCACAAGTCCTCGAACAATGTGCGTTCGACCTTGAGGATTTCCTCCTCGGCGTTTAGCACCAGCGTCTCGTATTCCTTCAGTTCCGGCGTGATGTACCGTTCCGCGTTCACCAGCGTCTGCTTGCGGATGTAATCGTCCGGCACTTTTCCGGCGTTGGCGTTGCTCACCTCGATGTAGTAGCCGAACACCTTGTTGTATCCGACCTTGATGCTGGCGATCCCGGTACGCCGCCGCTCCGTCGATTCGAGGTTGGCGATCCACTCCCGTGCATCCCGCGTCGCTGTCAGAATATCGTCGAGTTCCTGCGCGTAACCCGGTCGGATCACCCCGATGGTGTTGAGTGTAGCCGGCGGATCATCCGCAATCGCGCTGCCGACATGCTCGACGATATCGCTGCATGGATTGAGTGTGCGCGTCAGTGAAGCCAGCGCCGGGACATTCTGGATGAGCGCCTGTAACTGTGGGATCACTTCCAGGCTGGCCTTCAGTCCCAACAGATCGCGCGGTCCCGCCCGGCCGATCACCAACCGGTTGGTCAGCCGTTCCAGGTCAGCGATGCTTCTGAGCGCCTGACCCATCTCCGCCCGCAGCGCGTCGTTCTGGCTCAGTGCCTCGACTGCATCCAACCGCGCGTTCAACCGCGTCAGGTCGAGCATCGGCTGGTTGATCCATGCCCGCAGCAGCCGCGCCCCCATCGCCGTCACCGTCCGGTCGAGGATACCCAGCAGACTGCCTTCGACTTTCCTTGCCCGGATCGTCTCGGTCAGTTCCAGGTTGCGCCGCGTGAACTGATCCAGCACCATGAAGCTCGCCGTCGAGTACGCGCGGATGCTCGTCAGTTGGGAGAGCGTGCTGCGCTGCGTGTCCCGCACGTATTGCAGGATTGCCCCCGCCGCGCAGATCGCTGCCGGCATTTCCCCCAGGCCGAACCCCTCCAACGTCCGCGTCTGGAAGTGCAGCAGCAGTGCCCCTTCGGCATTGCCGCGCTCGAAGCGCCAATCCGGTACGGCCGTCAGATGCACACCCTGCGGCAGTGATACCCCCCGTTCGACCCAGGCCGCTGGCATCAGCACCTCGCGGGGAGCCAACCGCGCCAGTTCTTCCAGCACCAGGACAGCGGCATTTTCGCCCTCAAGCTGCGTCGCCGCGAATTCCCCCGTCGTGATCTCCACGTAAGACAGCCCCGCCTGCCGCCACTGTCCCGTCTCAACATCCCCAATCGGCACGATGCACATCAGGTAATTAGCCCGGTCTTCCACCAGCAGTTCCGGCTCGATGATCGTCCCCGGCGTGATGACCCGCGTCACTTCCCGGTCTACGATGCCGCGCCCATCCGGTTCGCTCATCTGCTCGCAGATAGCGACGTGGTAGCCTTTTTCGATCAGCCGCGCCACGTAGCTTTCCAACGCGTGATGCGGCACGCCCGCCATCGGCACGCGCTCCTCTTTGCTGACCGGACGCCCGGTCAGCACCAGATCGAGTTCCCGCGCCGCGACTTCCGCGTCTTCATCGAATGTTTCGTAGAAGTCGCCCAGGCGGAAAAATAGGATACAATCGGGGTGCTGTTTCTTGATGTCGAGATACTGCTGTCGTAAAGGGGTGACACGCGCCATGCCGTATCCCTGTTCCGTTCAGTGAATGGATTGCCCAAGATCGGTTCATTGTAACGAGGACGGAACAGGCGTTCAACTGTGGCTTGACCTCGACCGCAGATGTTTTGTGCCTGCCTGACGATGCCACATGAGGCATCCAGGGCTGCGGGGGCATGTTATGAACTCTTTGAGCGGTTTTCCCTCATTCTCAGCTTGGCTCCCCCTCTCCACACCGTGGAGAGGGGGCCGGGGGGTGAGGATCAGGGAGAACGCATCTGCTGGAGTGCATAACATCCTCTCGACCTATCGAACTGTTGTCCTTTGTCCAAGTACGAGAGTGAGTTATGACCGAATGCATCATCGCAGTGGACCTCGGCGGGACTCGCGTCCGCGCCGCCCGTCTCAACCATGCCCTGGAAATTGAACTCCGCCAGGAAATGCTCACCGAAGATGAGCGCGGCCTGGATGCGACTCTGACCCGCATCCAGGACATGATCCGCGCTGTCTGGCCTACCGACGGCACGCCCGTCGCCGGCATCGGTGTCTCCGCCCCCGGCCCCCTCAACCCCATGACGGGAGTCGTCGTCATGCCGCCCAACCTCAAAGGCTGGCATAACGTTCCCCTCGGAACCATCCTCCGGGATGCCTTTGATGTGCCCGTCTACATCGGCAACGACGCCAATGTCGCCGGTCTGGCCGAAACCGTCATGGGCGCGGCTCGTGGCTGCCGTCATGTCGTCTTCATCACCGTCAGCACCGGCATCGGCAGCGGCATGATTATCGATGGCAAGATGCTGCTCGGCAAAGTCGGTCTGGCCGCCGAAGCCGGTCACATGGTCATGGTCGTGGACGATCAGGTCACCTCCTGGGAGAAAGAAGCCTCCGGCCCGGCTCTTGCCCGCAAAGCCCGCGCCCGCGTCGAATCTGGCGAAGAATCGATGATCCCCGATCTGGTACACGGCCAGCTCGATGACATCACTGGCGCGACCGTCGGACGCGCCGCCCAGCAGGGGGACGCCCTCGCCCTCGATATCGTTCGGGAAGGGGGGCGCATAGTCGGCCTGGGACTGGTCAGCCTGCTGCATCTCTTCAACCCGGAGATCGTTGTCATCGGTGGCGGAGTCAGCAACCTGGGCGAACTCCTGTTTGCCCCGATGCGGGAAGCCATCCGCGCCAATTGCATGGACAACAGCTACTGGCAGGACCTCCGCATCGAGCGGGCTGCCCTCGGCGAAAACGTCAGCATTATCGGCGCGGCCTGTCTGGTATTGACCCAGGGCGGCATGTCGGATGTCTCGAAAGTGATGGCGCGGCTGAACGCGGGCTGAGCCTGTGTAAAAAATGCGATAGATATTTTCGCGCGTGCTTTATTCGCCCCTGGCCTCATGCTACAATGGGCGCATGTTAATGCTGCCCGACTTCCGAGTACGCCAGCGCGATTTCCTGCTGGAAATTTCGCGCGCCATGACCGCTCAGCTTGATCTCGGTGAGGTCTTGCGGCTGGTGCTGAAAGCATCGGTCGTCATGCTGGCCGGGCAGGTGGGTCTCGTTGCGCTGCGTGATGCGGATGGTCAGTATGCCTTCCGCGCCACCCTCGGCGTAGATACGGGTCAGCTTCCCGATCTCGATGTGCGCCTGGACGAACTCGTCAACAACAGCAGTTACGGCTACGACCGCGAATTCCTGACCACCAAGCTGAACCAGATGGCCGTATCGATTGACCGCAGTTTGCGCCAGTCCTTGTTCCTGCCCCTCGTCATTCGGGAAGAACCCGTCGGACTCCTCATCGTCTTCCGGTCTTATGGCATTCCCGCCACCGATAACGACCTCCAGATTTTGCAGAGCTTTGCCGATCAGGCCGCCATTGCCGTTCACAATGCCCAACTGTATGCCCGCATCGACCAGGAACGCAAACGTCTGGCCGCCACCCTGGAAAACTCCGCCGATGGCGTCATGATCCTGGATCGCCAGCTACGCATCCTCGGCTTCAACCGCGCCCTGGCCCGCATGGCCGGCTGGAGTGTGCAGGAAGCTATTGGCCGGTCTCAGGCTGAGGTCATCACCTGGCAGCGCCTCGAACGCGGCGATCTGGCTCAGGCCATCGCTGAAGGTTGGCCTTTCCGCACTGCCGAGGACGAGCCGGCCGATACTCTCTATGTCGAAGGCGACCTCCTTCGCCGCGATGGAATGACCCTCAGCGTCGCCATCACCTATGCGCCGCTGCTCTCGCCGGAAGGGACGCTGGAAAACATCATCGCCAACGTCCGCGACATCACCAACTTCCGCCGCGCTCAGGAGATGCAGAATGTCTTCATCTCCACCGTCTCCCACGAACTCAAGACTCCGGTCGCCATCATCAAAGGCTATGCCGGAACCCTGCGCCGGGAAGACGCCAGTTGGGATCCCCAGGTTGTTCGGGACAGCCTGACCGTCATCGAAGAAGAAGCCGACCGCTTGACCGGCCTTATCGAAAACCTGCTTGCGGCCAGCAAACTCCGTGCCGAGCGGATGCGCCTCGATGTCGGCGATGTTCAGATGGACAAACTGGCCGAGGCGGTCGTTGAACGCTTCAGCACCCAGACCTCCACCCACGACTTCGAGCTTCAGTTCCCGCCGGATTTTCCGGTCATTCAGGGTGATGAGGTGCGGCTGCGTCAGGTTTTGGATAACCTCGTCAGCAATGCCATCAAGTATTCGCCGGATGGTGGCCGAGTCACCGTCGGCGGCGAAGTCGATGACCGCATGGTCACGATTTTCGTGCGGGATCAGGGGATCGGCATCCCCGAAGATGAGCAGGATAAAGTCTTCGACCGGTTCTACCGCGTCGATGGCCCCATCAGCAAGAAGACCAAAGGGACCGGGCTGGGTCTATACCTGGTTCGTGCCATTGTGGAGGCTCATGGCGGCACGATCCGCGTCAAGAGCAAAACCAGAAGCGGATCGACTTTCTATTTTACGCTCCCCCTTTAGTGTGCTTCACCGCACCACCATCATGGAGGCTCCATGCCCGCTACATTCCAGACCACCGTCCAGTGTGTTCAATGCCGCCAGCCGTTTCGCGGTGTCGTCCAGACAGTCATTGATCCCAGCCAGAACCCCCAGGCCAAGATCAGTCTGCTGGGGGGCACGCTCAATCAGTTCCCGTGCCCGAACTGCGGCACACCCAACGGCGTCCTGACCCCGATCCTCTATCACGATGGATCGAAGGAACTGATGATTACCTACGTTCCCATGGAATTGGGGCTGACTCGTGACGCCCAGGAGAAAGCCATCGGCGACCTCATCCGCGAGGTGACGACCCAGCTTCCCAAGAATTCCTTCAAAGCCTATCTCCTTCAGCCCCGCTCAGCCTTGACCATGCAGGGTCTCATCGAGCAGGTCCTTCAGGCCGATGGTGTCACCCCGGAGATGATGGAGGCCCAGCGTGAGCGGGTTCGCCTGGTCGAAATGTTCATCCAGACCCCGCCCGAACTCCTCCCCGGCTTGATCCAGCAGCACGACGCCCGGATCGACGCCCAGTTCATGCAGACCATGACCCTGATCATCCAGCAGTTGCTTCAGGAAGGCCGCCAGCCCCTCGCCGAGCAGGTTGCCGCCATCCAGAACTACATCCTGGAAAACTCCACCTTCGGCGAGCAGGTTATCTCTCAGGCGCAGCAGCAGGAAGCCGTCGTGGCCGAAGTCGCCGAGACCCTCAGCAACCTCGGCGAGACCGCCCAGCGCAGCGACTTCATGAAACTGGCAATCGAGTACGCCGGCGACGAACAGCGCCTTCAGGCGCTCATCGGCCTCGCCCGTCCCGCGTTTGATGCCACCTTCTTCCAGGAGTTGAACGCCGTCATCGGCAAAGTCCCGGCGTCGTCACGCGCCGCCCTGGAAGCCCTGCGCGACCACCTCAGCGAACTCACCGCGATGGTCGATCAGCAGGCGCAGATGGCCTTGCAGGAAGCTGCCACGCTGCTCCGTGTCATCGCCAGCAGTCCCAATCCCGATGAAATCATCCGCGAAAACCTCGGCGACATCGACTACACCTTCTTGCAGTTGCTCACCGCCAACATCCAGGAAGCCACCCGTCGCGGCGATGTCAACGGCAGCTCCAAACTCAAGGACATCTACAACCGCATCATCGCCGCTCTCCAGGCCAACATGCCGCCCGAATTGCAGTTCATCAACGAGCTGCTCAATGCCCCCACTGCGGATGAGGCGCGTCAGATGGTCATCCAGCACGCCCCCTCCTTCGGTCCGTCCCTCCTGGAAGCCATGGATGCCGTTGAGCAGCAGTTGACCGGCTCCGGCAATGGCAACCCGGCCCTGTTGGAGCGCCTCGCCCAGGTGCGCCAGGAAGCTGTCAACGTGCTGGGATAGTTTCAGCGAATCACGAATGTTGATATTCCTCCCCGTTTCGAGGACAAGTGGCGACTCAAAAGCATGTATTGCTCCCCCTCTTCCACGAAGTGGAGAGGGGGTTGGGGGGTGAGGATCATGGAATCTGTGATCCACTGAGTTCGCCAATAGAAAAGGGCAGCCCACCGCACTGGTCGTGATGCTGCCCTTTCCTCTACGATTGACCTACGCTGACCACCCCGTTTGGCGTGTCGCGCCAGACCTCCCTACTTTCCCCTGTCTGAATTTGGTAAAATCTCCCCGCTGTTGGTCAATTGCCGCCTCTTGCGGTTGATGATCGCATCGGCGACAGGTTTAGTGAGTTTTGCGAGGATAACATATGCAGCGACAATTGAAGCCGGTAGTGGGCCTGGGTAGCGTCCTGGTGATGATGCTGGTGGTGCTGGCCGTCTCGCTTTCAGCCGCCAATCCCGTGTTGGCTCAGGGAGTCCCGACCCCCACGCCCAATGATCCGATCTGGCGCGGTTTTTCAGCCGTGCGCGATGCCATCGAAGAAGCCCGTTCGGTCGATCTCACCCTGGTTCGCAGCTACGACTGGGAGCAGTCCGAATGGAAGGGCGGCATCGATGACTGCGTGAATCTGGATGACCCCACCAAATATCGCCCCCTCTACTTCGGTTGGACATTCACCATCACCAGCCTGCGTGGCGATGTCTTCCAGGGCCGCATCAGCTTCGATCTGAAGCAGATTGCCGTCTGCGATGTCATCCAGACCGCGGGTGCGCCTGCCCCTGTGGCCGCCGGCACGCTGGATCCCAATCTGCCGACACCCGTGCCCGGCAGCGCCGCCACCGGTGGTTTTGAACTCGGCGGCCATGTTCTGGAAATGAGCCTCAACACCTTCGGCCTGATGAACCGCTCCGGCATGAAGTGGGTCAAGAAGCAGATCGAATACAGCCTCGGTGATGACCCCAACAAGGTTGCCAACTTCATCAACGTCGCCAAGTCGAATGGCTTCAAGATACTGCTCGGCATCGTCGGTGATCAGAGCCAGATGGGTGACTTCAACGCCTACATCAACAGCTATGCCCAGTTCCTGGCGGGTGTTGCTGCTCTCGGTGTCGATGCCATTGAAGTCTGGAACGAACCCAATATCGACCGTGAATGGCCTGTCGGCCAGATCAACGGCGGCAACTACACCAAGATGCTCGCCGCCGCCTACAACGCCATCAAGGGACGCAATCCCAACGTGCTGGTCATCAGTGGAGCGCCCGCTCCGACCGGCTTCTTCGGCGCGGCCGGCTGCACCGCCAACGGCTGCAATGACGACGCCTTCATGACCCAGATGGCCCAGGCGGGCGCGGCCCAGTACATGGATTGCGTCGGCCTCCACTACAACGAAGGCATCATCGCCCCCTCGGCTGGCAGTGGCGACCCCCGCGGCGCCTATCCCACCTACTACTTCAGCTCGATGCTCAACCGCGGCTACCAGCCCTTTGGTGGCAAGCCCGTCTGCTTCACCGAGTTGGGCTACCTCTCGCCGGAAGGCTTCAATTCCCCGCTGCCTGCCAACTTCGCCTGGGCGCAGAATACTTCCGTGCAGGAGCATTCCGCTTGGCTCGCTGAAGCCGCCACCCTCGCCGCCCAGAGCGGTAAGGTACGCATCATGATTATCTGGAACGTGGACTTCCCGTTCTACACCGATACCGACCCCATGGGCGGCTATGCCATCTTCCGTCCCGGCGGAGCCTGCCCGGCCTGCGATACTCTCGGCGCGGTCATGCGTCGCTGATCGCAGTCGGTCGCACACCGAATCAAAACGAGGCGCTCCATCGAGCGCCTCGTTTGTGTTCAGGGCGTGGCCTGCATTTGTATCGCCGCCTGATGAGTCAGCCCCATCGGGAGCCTGATATTGCTCCGTCCCTTCAGAACGACCTCACTCAATCGCTCTTGCGGCAGCAGCCCCGTCTCTTCAACCAGTTCGATCTCAATCCCCCCAACCTCGAACCGCGTCCCATCAATCGCTTCCTGCCCGCTGATCTGCCCGTACTTCTCCATCGCCGCCGCCAGATTGCGAACAGCCAACTTGAGCCTTGCTGTCCCTAACGCCGTGTTGGGATGAGCGCAGACTTCTGCCTCATCCGGCACGCGCAGGCTCCGCGTCGTGATATCCTGGATGAAGAACGGCTGCCACCCGTCTGTCAGCCAGGCGGTCTGCCACCGCAGTTCGACCCCGTCCGGCCGCACCCGCCCCGCCACTGGAGTGATGCCTGCCATCATTCCCCGCTCCAGCAATGCCGCCCGATCTGCCGCCAGATCATCCGATTGCAGCGCGAACGTCGCCAACCCCTCGCCCTGCCTGAGCAGCGGCAGGAAACCTTGACCCGACCTGCTGGCCGTGATCTGTGCCTGGGGCGTTGGAGCCAGCAGTTCCAGATATGTGCCGTCCTGGAACACGATCAGCGCGTTGTGCGTCAGTCCGTCCGCGTGCTGACCGCCGGGAATCACGATGAAACCCGCCGTCCGGTAATCCGTGACCGCCCGCTCCAGATCGCGCACCGCGATCACCACATGGTCGATTGTCAGCGTCATGCTTCGCGCTTTCCGTCCTTTCCTCAATCCCCTGTCTTGGCGAGCGGCGCATCCTCGACCTGATGCTGCCGCAGCCGCGCCGCATACGCCTCCAGCACGCGGTATCCGTGATCCTGGAAGTGTCCTTTGACCTGCGTGTGATCCAGCTTTGCCGCTGAGCGCGGAGTCTGCAAATCCGCCGCGAACCGTCGGAGCTTGCGCCGCTGTTCCCAGTTTTCCAGCCAATCCCCCCGCCTACCCCCCAGCATGAACTCGCCCAGCCGTTTTGCCAGCCGCCCCGCCCATCCCATCGGATAGGCCGTGTCCTGCCGGAAGCTCCCCTCTGCATTCGGGAGATACGCCTTCACCCACGTATTCGCTTCCCGGAACCGTTCGTATACATCTACGCCGTAAAGCGGAACCATCTGCGCCACTTCATGCGCGATGAACACATCCCGCCGCCCCTGTGCCAGCGCCGTCTCCGCCAGGACGAAATTCGGGCAGATGTGCGCTCCGCTCACCCGCGCGATCCGCACCAGCACCACCGCCAGTCCCCGCGCCAGCCACACCCGCCCGGCCGCAGTCACCAGCAGATAATCGATGTCATCCCCGGCGTGTGCGGCATTCCGCATTGCCAGCGCCCCGGTCATCGCCACCATCCGCACGAACGGCAGCCGCGCCAGCCACCGCCCCCACATCTCCCCGGTGTTCCACAGATGCGCTGACAGTTCGTCCCGGCTTTTTCGCAGCGCAACCGTCTCGATCCTCCCCCGGCAGACAGTGTACCCCTCTGCCGTCTCAAGCCGCTGTCGCAGGAATGCCGATTGTTCCAGGCACGTTCGCACCTGTTCCAGGCTGACCGTCTGCTCGGCCATCAGATAATGATGAATCTCCTCGACTGTCAGCGGAAACTGGAACACATCCGCGTACAGGATCGTGCGGAGGATAGCAGCTTCAAGGGGCGTAGTCATGCAGATGTTCCTCGCTCACGACTGTATACGCTTGCGCCGGGGACGCTGGATTTCGGCGCGACGCGGCCGGCTCACGTCTGGATGTGCTGATTGGCGAACTCCACAAAGCCCGCTGCCTCATCATAGGATAGACTGCCATCGGCGGTATTCTGGCGGGTGATGAATGCCTGACGGATGATTGGGAACCATTCGGGTAGATGGGTCTCTGCCCAGGTGACTGCCGCGCGTTTGGAGACCTGCTCACCCGTTTCCAGGCTGCACAGTGCCCTGCACATCGTCAGCACCGCGTAAGATCGGTAGGGTGGATC
>JAEUQZ010000780.1 GCA_016788965.1 Anaerolineae bacterium
GATCTGGTCATAGTTGTGCAAGCTCGCGTTCACAACCGTCACCCCACCCAGAAAGACTGGCTCAAGCTGCCCTGTCGGTGTCACCTTACCCGTCCGCCCGATATTAACGGTGACTCCCTTCAGCTTGGTCGTCATCTCCTCCGCCGGGAATTTATAAGCGATAGCCCCACGCGGGTCTTTTCCCACATAACCCAGCTCATCCGCGACTCTCAGCCTGTTGATCTTAATCACAACCCCATCAATCTCGAAGTCAAGTTGGGTTTTGCGGGATTCCCATGTGGGTAATTGCTGGATAATGTCGGATAATGTTGGAAAATATCCTACTTCTTTGGCGATTGGGAAGCCGAAATCCCGCAAGCCATTCAGAATATCCCACTGTGTATCCCACTTTAATCCCACAGACTCAACCACACTGTAAAGGTAAGCAGTCAATGGCCGAGATGCCGTAATTCGCGAGTCTTTTTGCTTCAATGTTCCCGAAGCTGTATTCCGCGCGTTGACGTATAGCGGCAGACCGCCTTCTTCCTGTTTCTTGTTCAGCGCCGTGAAATCTTTCTTATGGAACAGCACCTCACCCCGCACCACCAATCGTTCAGGTGCTTTGGGGCCGTCTGGATGAACCGGAATCCGCAGCGGTACATTGCGGATCGTTCGCACATTTGCCGTGACATCATCGCCCAATTCGCCGTTGCCGCGTGTCGCCGCTTGTACCAGTACCCCATTTTCATACGTAATCACGATCGTCAAGCC
>JAEUQZ010000781.1 GCA_016788965.1 Anaerolineae bacterium
AGCAGTCCATGTCGTACGACCGCGTTCGCTCCACCACCACAGAGGAATCAGGATCACCAGCGCGCCGAAGCCGCGCAGCAGGGACGTTTCCACTGCCGAAAACGCGCCAAGCGCCAGCTTCTGTCCCACAATGGACCCGCCCCAGACCAGCGCCGAGGTGGTCAACGCGGCATAGGCGGCGAATACCGATGGTTTCTGCATGGACGCCATTCCTCAATCGACGACACACGTGGATTGCCACGGGCCGCGAGCACCGGATGCTAGGCAGATGGTGTCGGAGTGATGATCCAAATACCGTCCCGGATGGTCGCCAATACAGCGGACACCCGCCGGTCTGTCCTGACGACCCGGTTGAGTTCCTGAATGGCCGCCGTACGCTCGTCCGGAGGCGGCTCCAGTAGCACCTCGCCGTCCCACAGGACATTGTCGATGAGAATGACCCCACGCGGAGACAGCAACTCCATCGCACGGCGGTAGTAATTCACGTAGTTCTGCTTGTCGGCGTCGATGAAGATCAGATCGAATGGAGCCGTGAGTCCCGCCATCGTCTCCAAAGCCGGCCCCATGCGAATTTCGATCTTGCGACCATGGGGGGATTGCGCAAAAAATCGCCGGGCAACCGCCGCGGATTCGTCATCGATTTCACACGTCGTGACCCGCCCTTGCTCCGGCAACGCCTCGGCAAAACACAGTGCGCTATAGCCCGTGAACATGCCGATTTCCAGCACTCGCGTGGCCTGCACCAGGCG
>JAEUQZ010000782.1 GCA_016788965.1 Anaerolineae bacterium
CGCGGCTGCAAGCACGGTGGTGAAGCGGAAAAACGGCATGGTCATGTCTCCTGTGTGTTGTGAAAGGCAAGGGGAAAAACGCAGCACGGGCAGCGCCCGGGCTCAGGACGCGAGGTGCATCAGCGCCTCCTGCGTGATGCCGTGGCCGGCCACCACGCGGTCAAGCCGGCCTTTGCGGAAGATGGCGATGCGGTCGCTCAGCTCCAGCAGCTCCGGCGCCTCGGAGGACACCACGACCACGGCATGGCCCTGCGCGGCCAGCGAGGCCAGGAAGGCGTACACCTCGCGCTTGGCGCCTTCGTCGATGCCGCGCGTGGGCTCGTCGCACAGCAGGCAGACGGGGTTGGTGGCCATGCAGCGGGCCAGCACCACCTTCTGCTGGTTGCCGCCGCTCAGGCCGGAGACCGGCATGGCAGGGCTGGCCAGCTTCACGCGCAGGCGCTGCAGCAGGCCGCCCACCAGCACGCGCTCTGCCGCGCCATCCACCACCCCGGCGCGCTGCAGGCCCGGCAGTGCGGGCAAGCTGGCGTTGAAGCCGACGTTCCCGCCGCCGGTGTTCACCGTGGCGCTGCCCAGGTAGACACGGCCTTCGCCATGGCCGCTGGCATCCGCCGTCGGGGAGCTGAAGAACTCCAGCCTGAAGAGCGTGCCTGCCATGCTGTTGAGCGTGCCGCTGATGGTGGTGTTGCCGCCCGAGCTGATGGCGCCGGTGATCACCGGGAAGTTCTGCAGGCCGTTGGCCCCGCTG
>JAEUQZ010000783.1 GCA_016788965.1 Anaerolineae bacterium
TGGCGATGAGCGACGCGGCGGCCTCGGCGCGAGCGAAGGCTTCCTGGCGTGCGGTCGCGCGGGCCTTGCCCCGCGAGAACTGCGTGAGCGCGGTCGTCGTCGCGCCGGCGACGATGACGCCGACGAGCAGGGCGACGACCAGCTCGACGATCGTGAAGGCTCGGGTTGTCGACGCGTGTGGGTTCATGTTGCTGGGCCGCGATCTCGGTTCGGTCGCCTCTGCTCGCTGTCGCTTGCCGTCGTTCTTGTCTGGGCGTTTCACAATTCCGATCGATTCTCAACGCCGCCAGACAACCGGTTTCTTGTGCTTCTCGGCTCCTCTTCTTCCCGCCTTCTCTCTGTGCTTTCTCTGTGTTCTCCGTGTCTCTGTGGTTCAACCTCTTACGGCGTTCGCGTTACGCTTTCGTCGAGCGTGCGAACCTCGACCTCGCCGGGGCGCGGCGCGATCAGGGTCTCGACGCTCGCCGAGCGGGTCCGCCCGCCCGCGTCCCAGAAGACCGTTGCCTTCACGAAATATGGGTTGGCGCCGCCCTGCTCCTGGATGTCGAGTTCGTAGCGGAACTGATCGAACGGCGGGTCGCACGGGCCCACGGTGTCGTAGCGCGAGGCGTAGTTGTCGGGCCCGCGGGCGAGCACGAGCGCGAGTTGTTCGTCGATCAGCATCGAGGCCGTTTGGAGCTGCTCGCCGCCCGTTTGCTCGGAGATCGCGCGGCCCACCAGCCCGATCATGGCCGTGAGCGCCAGGCC
>JAEUQZ010000784.1 GCA_016788965.1 Anaerolineae bacterium
GGCTCGAAGCTGGCCGGGGTGACGCGGGTGATGTCGTTGGGGATTTCATCCAGCGAGAAGCCGACGGCCAGCAGCGCCGCGATCTTGGCGATGGGGAAGCCCGTGGCTTTGCTCGACAGCGCCGAGGAGCGCGAGACGCGCGGGTTCATCTCGATGACATACACTTCGCCATCGTGCGGGCTGACGGCGAACTGTACATTGGCTCCGCCCGTCGCCAGCCCGACGCGATCCAGCACGGCCTTCGCCATATTGCGGAGCCGTTGAAGCTCTTTGTCGGTGAGGGTCTGGACGGGCGCGACGGTGATGCTGTCGCCGGTGTGGACGCCCATCGGGTCGAGGTTTTCGATGGAGCAGACCACCACGAAGTTGCCGCGCTTATCGCGCATGACTTCCAGTTCGTACTCTTTCCAACCGAGCAGGCTCATATCGATCAGCACCGACCCTACCGGGCTGAGCTTGAGTCCCCGCTCGGCAATGACGCGCAGTTCGGCCTCGCTGTAGGCTACGCCGCCGCCAGAGCCGCCCAGCGTGAACGACGGTCGCACCAGCACCGGATAACGGAGCGTCGCGGCCACGGCCAGCGCGTCTTCGACAGTGGTGACGACCTGGCTGGGCGGTGACTTCAGGCCGATCTCGGTCATGGCGTCTTTGAACAACTGGCGGTCTTCGGCCAGGCGGATGCTTTCCAGGTTGGCGCCGATGAGTTCGATGCCGAAGCGATCCAGCGTGCCGCGTTCATGCAGCGC
>JAEUQZ010000785.1 GCA_016788965.1 Anaerolineae bacterium
CCCATGAAATGGGCCATTACCTGGCCTGCGTCTTTTATCGCGTCGACGCTTCCCTGCCCTATTTCCTCCCCGCCCCGAGCCTTATCGGCACGCTCGGCGCGTTTATCCGCATCCGTTCGCCCATCTACGCCAAACCTGTTCTCTTCGACATCGGCGTGGCCGGGCCGCTGGCCGGATTCATCCTTTTGTTGCCTGCCCTGGCCATCGGCATCGCGTATTCGAAAGTCCTACCCGGCATTGCCGCCGAGGGAGACTTCTTCTTCGGCGTCCCCCTGCTCCAACAAGCCATGGCCGCGTTGATCTTCCCCGGCGTGCCCTCGACCGATCTCTATCTTCACCCCATCGCGCGTGCCGCCTGGGTCGGCATGTTGGCCACCGCGCTCAACCTGTTGCCCATCGGCCAGTTGGACGGCGGCCACATCCTCTACGCCTTCTTCGGAAACTGGCATCGCCTCCTGTCGCGCGTCTTTGTCGCCGTGCTCATCCCGTTAGGCTTCCTCTACTCTTATAGCTGGCTGGTCTGGGCCGCGTTTCTTCTTCTGTTTGGAATGCGCCACCCCATGATCCACGACGATTCACGCCTGGGCGCCGGCCGCACCATCCTGGGCATTCTCGCCCTGCTGCTGTTGATCGTGTGCTTCACTCCGACCCCCGTCAAACTGGGAGAACTGGCACAGTGAAGATCTCGGCCACGATCATCGCCTGCAACGAGGAACTCAACATCGCCCGGGCGATCGAGAGCCTAC
>JAEUQZ010000786.1 GCA_016788965.1 Anaerolineae bacterium
GGTCAGATAAAAAACAAAAGAAGTGCAAAACAGAGTGGGGCGATGGAGTTCTATCCATCGCCCCACTCTGTTTTTTGGGGTGGCTGTGAACTGTGGTTTCCTACCACCCCATCCGTTCGCGCAGGCCAACGATTTGTGCAACGTGGTTCGCCCCGTGGGTTGCGTACAGCTGAATGATGTTGTGCAGGCTCATCACTCCATTTTCTGGATGAAATGCCGTGCGCTCCCAATCGCCATCACGTAGCGATGCCAGCAGCGCGGTCCACCGCTGGTGCAAACCCTCCACCAGTAGCAGCGATGCCTCAACCGGAACGTGGTTGTCGGGCAATCGCGCCCAGTCATCTTGGTCGTAGGGCTTCAGTGTTGGGTGGTTTTCGGCCAGCATCAGCTTGGTGCGGATGAAGGCGTTCAGGTGGGAATCGGCGATGTGGTGAACCACTTGGCGAAGCGTCCAGCCGCCATTGCGGTATGGTGTGTCCAACTGCTGGTCATCCAGCCCAGCAACGGCTTCCCGAAGCTGTGCGGGAAGCGCGCTGATTGCGGCGATTTGTTCGGTGTACATCAAGGTTTTTGAGTGTTGGAGATGTGAGCAACTGGAATGCTTTGCGGCTACGATCGGCCATGCGTTGTGGCATCTATCACGGCATTCATCGGCTGCAATGTAGCCTGCTGCCACCAAAACCCAATGCCCAGTTGTAGATTGCGTGCCAAGCGATCACGCGCTGCCAGCAACTGTCCACC
>JAEUQZ010000787.1:0-394 GCA_016788965.1 Anaerolineae bacterium
ATCGAACGCGGCCTCCGCTTCACCGAGCAGGTGCTTCGCTTCGCTGTGCTGCGCACAGACGAGTAAGCGCCGGCAGGCCTGTTAGCGCCAGGAGGGGCATTGATGAGCCGCGGTCTCAACAAGGTCATGATCATCGGAAACCTGGGTCGCGATCCCGAACTGCGGTACACACCGTCTGGTCGGGCCGTGACCTCGTTTACCGTGGCGACCTCACGGACGTGGAGTTCGCCCGACGGCGAGCGCCACGAAGAGACCGAATGGTTCAACGTCGTCGCCTGGGGCAAACTGGCCGAGACCTGCAAGCAATACCTGGTGAAGGGCCAACAGGCCTACATCGAGGGTCGCTTGCAGACCCGCCGCTGGGAAGATCAGGAAGGCCGCAAGCACTTCAGCA
>JAEUQZ010000787.1:404-741 GCA_016788965.1 Anaerolineae bacterium
TGCCGATCGCATGCTGATCCTTGGCGACCGCCTGCGCTCCGGCGGGACCGAACCGCTTGGCGATACCGGGCCCTTCGCCGACGAGGCGGAGGACTTCCCGTTTTGAGCCGAGCGGGTGTCCCTTGAATTCGAATTCGTTGTGAGGAACTAACCATGGACCAGGATCAGAATCAAGAACGCCGCGGCCCTTCGGATGAGGGCGTTAGCCAGAACGACGAGGGTGGCGGCGGCGGCGGGGGTGGCGGCGGGTTTCGCGGCCCGCGCGGCCCGCGCGAGCAGCGCCGCATTACCATCAGCGATCCAGGGCTGATCAACTACAAGAACATCGAGTTCTTGC
>JAEUQZ010000788.1 GCA_016788965.1 Anaerolineae bacterium
AATCGTAGAAACCATTAGCTTTAGTACCTCTCAATAATGTTTTTACTCACTGCGATTATAACACCCCCTCCGGTTATAATCGCGGCAGTTAAACACGGAAAAAGGGTTGCGTTTGTACGTGTCATCCATCCGGATTAAATAACAACTTGTTGTTATCATTCACACAAGGAGACTTTGATATGGCCCCCATTAAGATCGATCATGTCGCGGTTGTCGTAGATGACCTCGACTCGGCGCTCAACTTTTGGCAGAACGCCCTTGGCCTTCCCATTGGCGGGACGGAACACAATGAGCATGAAGCCGTAGAAATCGCCTTCCTACCTGTCGGCGAATCACGCATTGAACTTCTCAAACCCATAACCGACGATAGCGGCATCGCCAAGTACCTCGCCAAACGCGGGCCGGGGATGCATCACTTATGCCTCGCTGTTTACGACATCGAAGCCGCTATGGCACACATTGCGGCTCAGGGTATTCAGATGATCAATGAAACCCCGCGTACCCGTGAAGATGGGACACGCTATGCCTTTGTGCATCCCAAGAGCACCGGCGGTGTCATGGTCGAATTGTACGAATTGAAGCCTTCTAACTGACGCAAGAGCAGGGGTGTTGAGGGATATTTCGGCTGTGCAACCTTGCCTACGATTGCTCTACGCCCCGCGCTTCTCCCTTGTCTTGGACAAAATTCCTATATAATTGCCAGCACTGTTCCCTGTATGGCACGTTGAGGTATGCCCC
>JAEUQZ010000789.1 GCA_016788965.1 Anaerolineae bacterium
ACCGGCGTGAACGGAACCGATGGAGATTACGGCGGGGTGAACAGGATTGATGCGGCGGGCGCGAATGCCGTGAACCGCATTGATGACCTGCGCGAGGATGAAGATCGGGTCGACCCCTTGATGGGGGTAGGCACCGTGACAGCCTTCGCCGATGATGGTGGCCTCGAAGGAGTCGACGGCGGCGGAATTGTAACCGGTGGCGATACGAATCTGGCCGGTGGGAATGTTGCTGTTGATGTGGAGGGCGATGACTGCGTCGAGTTGTTCGAGCGCGCCGTCTTCGATCATGCGGACTGCACCGGATTTACCTTCGTCATCCTCGTCTTCTTCGGACGGTTGGAAGAGGAAGCGAACTTCACCAGCGGGGCGATCCGGCATTTCGTTGAGCAGTTTGGCGACGCCGAGCAACATCGACGTGTGGGCATCATGACCGCAGGCGTGCATGACGTTGGGCGTTTGTGATTTGTAGGCGACGTCGTTGAGTTCTTGTAAGGGGAGGGCATCCATGTCGGCGCGGATGCCGATGATGGGGTGACCTTCACCGATGCGGGCGACGACGCCGGTTTTGCCGACGCCAGTTTCAACCTCGATGCCCATGTCGCGGAGGGTGTCTGCTACGAGACGGGCGGTGCGGAACTCTTGAAAGCTGAGTTCCGGATGCATATGAATGTCTCGACGCCATTCGATGAGTTGATCTTGTAGGCCGCGAGCGCGATCCAGCATGGTTGAGGCTGTCAT
>JAEUQZ010000078.1 GCA_016788965.1 Anaerolineae bacterium
GCCACGCGAGCAATCGCGATCAACTGCCGCTGCCCCTGGCTCAACCCGCTCCCGCGTTCGCCCAGCACTGTCTGGTAGCCCTGCGGCAGCCGTTCGATGAACCCATCCGCCGCCACCAGCTTGGCCGCATTCATGACCTCTTCGTCGGTCGCCTCCAACCGTCCATAACGAATGTTGTTCATGACCGTATCTGAGAACAGGAAGCTGTCCTGCAATACGATGCCGATCTGCGACCGCAGGCTCTCCATGGTCACATCGCGGACATCGATCCCGTCGATCTTCACTGATCCGCCGGAGACATCATAGAAGCGCGGCAGCAGATTGATGATGGTCGTCTTGCCCGCGCCGGTCGGCCCGACAATCGCCACCGTCTGGCCCGGCTGGGCTTCGATATCGACACCGCGCAGCACGGGTTCGCCCGGCTTATACTCCGCCTCCACACCCTGAAACTCGACATGACCGTTGATGACCGGCATTGTCCGCGCATCCGCCTTGTTCACGATGGTCGGATCGACATCCATCAGGTTGAAGATGCGTTCGCCGCCCGCAATCGCGCTCTGGATGTTCGTCCACAGCACCGCGATCTGTTGGATCGGCTGGTTGAAGTTCTGAACGTAACCCAGGAACGCCACCATCGTACCAAGCGAGATCACCGTTGTACCCAGTAGCGGTTGATTCTGGAGGATCGACAAACCGCCCACCACCACGACAATCGCAATAGCGACATAACCGAGCGCTTCCAGCACCGGGTTCAACGCGCTGGTGAACGCCGCCGCCCGCACATTCGCATCACGGTTAGCGGCGTTGGTGCGCTCGAACTGCTCGATGTTCTCCTGCTCGCGGTTGAAGGCCTGCACCTCACGCACACCCGCGATGCTCTCCTGCAAATTGGCATTCACGCTGCCCATCTGCTCGCGGCTGCGTCGGAAAGCCTTCCGCGCCTGATCGGAGAAGTACGTGGTCGCCAAAATCATCACTGGAACGACCGCCAGGCTGATGAGCGCATACGGCACATTCGTCTGGAGCATCTCGACCATCACCCAGACGATCAGCAGCACGCCGCTGAGGACGTTCACCAGCGCAAAGCTCAACGCCTGCTGGATGGTTTCCGAGTCGCTGGTGAAGCGGCTCATGATGTTCCCCGCCTCATGTTCGGCATAGTAACCCAGAGACAGACGGTGGACATGGCCGAATACATCCACACGGATCTGGCGCAGAGCAGTCTGCCCAGCCCAGTTCATCGTGTAGAACATCACACCGCGCAGCAGCGCTCCGACCACAAACAACACCACCAGCAGCCCCGCCAATCCCAGCAGTCCGCTAGTCTTGGCGTCCCGAATAGCAGCATCGTCCGTCAGCTTGGAGAAGTCGGTCGAGTCGTACCAGCAGTTACGGGTTTGCTGGAAAGCCGGATCATCCCGGATTGCCGGAGGAGCCGCGCCCGCGAACGGATTCTCCTGCACCAGATAACAGTCCACGGCCTGACCGATCAGCTTCGGCGTGACCACCTGTGCCCACGTCACCACCACCATCAGAACGCCGACCAGCACCAGCGCGAACCACCGCTGCCGGAAATAGCGCCAGAAACGTCCGAGAGTCGCCGATACATTCTTCGGCTTGATGACATCGCGTTCAAAGATACGGCGACCGCCGTCGAGACCACCCATCATAGTTGTTACTGTGCCTCCTGTGAGGTTTCCAGGGCTTCCGCCTCGTCGATCTCGACATCGCCGACGAGCTGCGAATGATAGATTTCCGCGTAGATGGCGCTCTGTTCCATCAGGTCTTCATGTGTGCCGCGTGCGACCACCTGTCCCTTATCCAGCACCAGGATTTGATCCGCATTCAGCACCGTGCTGATGCGCTGCGCGATCACGAAACTGGTGCGGCCCCGCATCAGGTTATCCAGCGCCTTCTGGATGCGGTACTCCGTGACCAGATCGACACTGCTGGTCGAGTCGTCCAGGATCAGCAATCGCGGATTCAACAGCAGCGCCCGCGCGATAGCCACGCGCTGTTTCTGTCCACCGGAAAGCGTCGTGCCGCGTTCCCCCACCGGGGTATCGTACCCATCGGGGAAGCTCAAGATGAACTCATGGGCCGCCGCTGCTTTGGCCGCAGCCATCACTTCATCCAGCGTCGCATCCGGGCGGCCAAAGGCGATGTTGTCGCGGATCGTCCCGCTGAACAGGTTTGTCTCCTGCAAGACAATGCCGATCTGCGAACGCAGGCTGTCCATCTGGACATCCCGCACATCGTGACCATCGATCAGCACTGCCCCTTCGCTGACATCATAGAAGCGTGGGATCAGGTTGATGATGGTCGTCTTGCCGCTGCCTGTCGCCCCCAGCAGCGCCACCGTCTGGCCGGGTTCCGCCACCAGATCGACATCCTTCAGCACCGGTTCTGTCCCACCGAAATACCGGAAAGTGACATCCTTGAACTCGACCCGCCCATGAATCGACGGCAGTTCGATGGCGTCGGGCTTATCCGACACATCGCTCTTGGCATCCAGGATTTCAAAGATACGGGCCGAAGAAGCCCCGGCCTGCGCCATCAGTGAGATGATGAAACCCAACTGCGCCAGTGGGAAGAACACATAGAGCAGGTACAAACTGAACTTCTGGTATTCGCCCAGTTGCAGCGTCCCGTTGATGATCTGACCACCGCCGAAATACAGGATACCCGCCTGCCCCAACTGCGCGATCAGGAAGACCACCGGAAACAGGAACGCGAAGGTTCGGCTCACCCGCAGGCTCTGCGCCAGCAGATCATCGGCCGCATGATCGAAGCGTTTCTGCTCGTATGGCTCGCGCACAAATGCCCGCACCACCTTGATCCCGGCCAGGCTTTCCTGAAGGATCGTATTCATATTGGAGAGCTTCTGCTGTACCTTGACGAACAGCGGTTGGCTCACCGCGCCGAAGATCACGAACAGGATCAACGCCAGCGGCAGAGTCGGCAGCACCACCAGCGTCAGTTGCCAGTTGGTGGTTAGCAGGATCAGCAGCGTCAGCCCCAGCAGAATGAACGCCTGCGCCGCCAGCACCAGACCTTGCGCGATGAACAACCGCACCTTCTCCACATCATCCGTGGCGCGGATCATCAACTGTCCGGTCTGGTTCTGGTCATGATAAGTGAACGACAACCTTTGAATCTTCGAGAAGATTTCGTTGCGGAAGTCGAAAGCGACCCCCTGCGAAACCTTTTCCGACATATACGCCTGCACGAAGGAGAACACCCCGCGCATCACCGCGAAGGCCACGATGAACAGCGCCGCATTCACCAGCAAGCTCTGCGCGTTGGCCTGATCCAGCTTGAGCTGATCGATGGACTTGCCGAGTTGATTAGCGGCCAATTGCTGAAATGCCGCCGGGACATTCGTCAGGATCATATCCGCGAACTTGCCGCTCGTCACGGCATCGATCATGTTCTGGACAAGCTGCGGAACAGCCAGTTGCGCGACCGTAGCGACGAGCAGCGCGATATAGGCAATGACCGTGATTCCGCGATGCTTGCCGAGGTAACGGATCGCGCGGCCTAATCCGCCCGTACCGCTGCGTTTGGGGCGTCCTCGACTGCCCCCCTGTTGAGATGCTTGAGCCTGCATGTTGGTTGAGCCTCCGTGGTCACAACACCATCGAGAATGTCGCCGGGTTATCCGCGTGCCCTTAGCACGGCCCGGCAGGGGAATTGTTCGCGTTAGAATGGGCTTCAAGCGCCGCTTCCAGCGCCACGACGATATGCAGTTGCTCGTCGTAGGGTAAGGCTTGCAGCAGGTTTGCCACTGCCCCGACGCGCGCTAGCTGCGCCCTTCTAATCATGTCATCGGCTGAATCACTTAGATACAGCCGCATCAATCGCGCATCATTGGGATCACTCCGTCGTTCGATCAATCCCATCGTGACCATTTCCCGTACCGCTGTGGAAATCGCTGCCGGTGTAATCCGCAATCCATCCGCCAGATTCTTTTGAACCAGTCCCGGTTGACGATGCAGGATATGCAGCGCCCGAATTTGATTGAAGTTCAGTTCCTTCATCGCGCTCGGCATCGGTGTCGAACTCTCTGAAAGGCGCTTGAAGGCCTCTTCGATGACATACATAAAGCGCAGCGCGAGCGCCTCCGTATCCTGACGCTCTTGTACAGAACGGGTCATAACGCTTCCTGGTTCACTTTTGGATAGATCGAAGAAGGGAAAAACAGAACAAATGAGTTGTTAATTAAGTTAACGAACGACATCGTACTCCTGTTTGACCTGATCTGTCAAGCAGTAAATGCAAGAATCTTGTTGGATTTTGCCCTTTGCGGTTCGCAATGCTATCATCACGCCACTCAACCATCCGCGCCCCAGAGGACAGTCCATGAACGGCACTCAACCCATTCTGTTATGCGTATCCAGCTATTTCAAAGGCGAGGCGTTCTTGCGGCAGGCCAAAGCCGAAGGCTGTCGCGTCTTGCTCCTGACCGAGGAAAAGATCGCCAATGAGAAATGGCCGCGCGAGAGCATCGATGAAGTTTTCCTCATGCCCGATCTCTCCAAAACGCAGGATGTCATCAACGCCGTCAGCTACCTCTTCCGCTCGCAGGACATCGACCACATCGTCGCGCTGGACGAATATGATGTCGAGAACGTCGCCACTTTGCGCGAACACCTCCGCTTGCCCGGTCTGGGGCAGACCCACACGCGCTACTTCCGCGACAAACTCGCCATGCGGAAGAAAGCGCGTGAAGGTGGCATCCCCGTGCCAGATTTCACCGCCGTGTTCAACTATGACCGCCTCCGCGCCTACATGGAGCGTGTCTCGCCACCCTGGGTACTCAAGCCGCGCACCGAAGCCAGCACCATGGGCATCAAGAAAATCAACAACAGCGAAGAACTCTGGCGCTGGTTCGACCAGCTTGGCGATCAGCAGGCTGGCTTTGTTCTGGAACAGTTTGTCCCCGGCGAGGTCTACCACGTGGACTCGCTCATCTGGGATGGCAAGATCGTTTTCTCCAGCGCCCAGCGTTACGGCCGTCCACCCCTGAGCGTGTATCACGAAGGCGGCATTTTCACCACCCGCGTACTGCCCACAGAGTCGCAGGACTCGCAAGACCTCAAGGCACTCAACAGCCGGGTTGTCGATACACTGGGGATGTGGCGCGGCGTCACCCATGCCGAGTACATCAAAGCCAGCGCTGGCGGCCAGTTCTACTTTCTGGAAGTCGCCGCCCGCGTCGGTGGGGCGCACATCGCTGATATGGTCGAGGCTGCCACCGGCGTGAATCTCTGGGCAGAATGGGCACGCATTGAAACAGCCGACGTCCGGGGAGAAACCTACCAGCCCCCGACGCCGCGTGCCCAGTATGGCGGACTGATGGTCTCGCTGGCGAAGCAGGAACATCCCGACACCTCCGCCTACAACGATCCAGAGATCGTCTGGCGGCTGGACAAGAAGAACCACGTCGGTCTGATCGTAGTCTCCGATAGTCCAGAGCGAGTAGAAGAACTGCTCGCCAGCTACGTAGACCGCGCCGCCGTGGATTTTCTGGCGGTGGCTCCGCCCAAAGAGAAGGCGACTCACTAGACGCGGCAGCATTTCATCATCGAATATGTGATACGCATGGCGGTTCCCATTTTCCGACCCAACTATCCCTTTACCCCGGATCACCAGCCGCGGCTGCTGTCTACCCCGGATCGCACCGCTGCGCTCTCCGAATATGACGGCCGCGGCGTGGTCATTGCCTTCATTGATTCCGGCTTCTATCCCCACCCGGATATCGAAGACCGCATCCTTGTCCATGTCGATGCCTCTACCAACCGCGTCCTCGAACAACCCGATGGCTTCGAGACCAGTGACCTGAGCTGGCACGGTCAGATGACCAGCGTGATCGCCAGTGGCGATGGCCGCACGTCCAGCGGCGCGTATCGCGGCATTGCCTCCGGCGCGGAGCTTGTCCTGGTTAAAGTCAGCACCCCGCGCGGCCATATCAAAGAAGCCGATATCCTCCGCGGCCTGATGTGGGTGATCGACACCCATCGCCGCTTCAATGTCCGCGTGGTCAATATCTCCGTCGGCGGTGATGTCGTCTCTGCCGACCCCAACCACCCTCTCCACCGCGCCATCCGCAAATTGACCCGCGCCGGAGTCACCGTCGTTGTCGCCGCCGGCAATCGCGGCGCTGAATTCATTCTCCCGCCCGCCAGCGCCCCCGATGCCATCACCGTCGGCGGCATCGACGACCACAACACCATCGATTCGTCGCGCTGGACGCTCTATCACCACAACTACGGCCGCTCCTACGATGGCAGCCGCAAACCCGACCTGCTGGCCCCGGCCGTCTGGGTCGCCTCTCCGATCATGCCGGGTTCGACGGTCGAGCGCGAAGCCCGCTGGCTCGCCCCGCTGCTGCTCGACCCCGCCGAACCCCACCTCGTGGAACTGCTGAAGCGCGGCTATTCCGAACTGGGTTTGACGCGCCAGGACACCACCCAGCGCACCGAGCATCTCTACACCCTGCTTCAACAGCGCCTCCATGCCCACAAGATCATCGATCCCCATCACCAGCATGTCGATGGAACCTCTGTCGCCGCGCCAATAGTCACTTCTGTCGTCGCACAGATGATCCAGGCAAACCCGCGTTTGACGCCCCGCCAAATCCGCGATATGCTGACCGCCACGGCTCGCCTCCTGCCCCATGCGCCTGAGCAGCAGGGAGCGGGTGTTCTGAATGCGGCCAGTGCCGTGCGTACCGCCGCAGCCTTGAAATCCTGAATCAACTTCGGAATCAACAACTTATGAATCGTGAACACCACCGTTGGCACAGTCCGTCCTTGAACCGCGACATGGAGCTGCTCATCTTCGGCCATGCCGGTGCGCGGGTGATCGTCTTTCCCACCTCCAAAGGCAAGTTCTACGAATGGGAAGACCGTGGCATGATGTGGGCGCTGCGCGACCATCTGGAAAATGGCTGGCTCCAGATGTACTGCGTGGATAGCGTCGATGCGGAAAGCTGGTACAACTGGGGCATCCACCCCAACGCGCGTGGCTGGCGGCACACCCAGTACGATAACTACATCTACCACGAAGTCATTCCGCTCTCCCAGTCGAAGAACAATAGCCCGTTCTGCATCACCGTTGGCGCCAGCTTTGGAGCCTTCCACGCCATGTCCTTCGCCCTCAAGCACCCTGATCGTGTGGGTCGCGCCATCGGCATGAGCGGCCTGTACGACATTCGCAGCTTTACCAGCGGCTACGGCGACGACAACGTCTACTTCAACAACCCGATGCAGTTCATCGCCAATGAACACGATCCGCACCGCCTCAGCCTGCTCCGGGGTGTGGACATCATCATCGCCAGCGGCCGGGATGACCGCCTGATCGACAGCGCCCGCGCCTTTTCCGGCCTGCTGTGGGGCAAAGGCATCGGCAACGCCTTGCGTGAATGGGATGGTTGGTCGCACGACTGGCCCTATTGGCAGCGCATGATTCAGTTGTACATCGGCGGCCATGACTGAACGTTGGCGGACTTTCGCCAGATGACGGTATAATGCCGCCATTTTACGGGCGCTTAACAAAGAGGTGAGCTTATGGTGGCGGGAAAAGCGAAGGAACCACTGCGCGTTGGGTTGTTTGTCGGTCGGGAATGGTCATGGCCCCCGGCCTTCATCGAAGAAGTCAACCGCCGCGATGAGGGCGTGATTGCCGAGTACGTCAAAGTGGGCGGCACGATGATGGACGAACCCTGTCCCTATCGCGTCATTGTAGACCGCATCTCGCACGAAGTCCCCTACTACCGCTCCTACCTCAAGAACGCCGCCCTTCAGGGAACCAAAGTCGTCAACGACCCCTTCATGTGGACCGCCGACGACAAGTTCTTCGATGCCTCCCTCGCTGTGAAACTGGGCGTGGCTCACCCGAAAACCGTCGTCCTGCCCAACAAGGATTACGTCCCCGGCATCGTCCACAGCGAAAGCCTGCGGAACCTGAAATATCCGATGGATTGGGAATCCGTGGTGTCTCTGGTTGGGGGCTTCCCCTGTGTGCTGAAGGATGCCCACGGCGGCGGTTGGAAAGGCGTCTACGTCGTTCACTCCATGCCCGAATTGATCTGGCGCTACAACGAGAGCGGCCTGCTGACGATGGTGCTTCAGGAATTCATCGAGTGGCAGGACTACGCCCGCTGCTACGCCCTCGGCCAGAGCGATGTCCACGTCATGCGTTACAAGCCCGGACAGCACGGCGCGGCCGTCTACTACAACGACCACGGCTTCGCCCCGGAGTTGGAGCAGCGCCTCATCCGCGACAGCATCGCCCTCTCCGAGGCGCTCGGCTACGATATGAACGCCTGTGAGTTCGCCATCCGCGATGGCATCCCCTACGCCATCGACTTCATGAACCCGGCTCCCGACATGGATGTCAACTCGCTCGGCAAGGTCAACTTCGATTGGATGGTCACGCACATGGCCGACATGTGCATCCGTTTGGCGAAGTCCAAAGAAGAAACCCGCAGCCGCTACTATTGGGGCAAAATGGCAAAGGGGCGGGCCGCCAGGAAGGGCCGATGAGCGATGCCCTCTGACGCAATCGAGCGCTATCACAGTCTGCTCAACGACCAGGTCGCCGCCGATACCGCCGCTGAACTCTACGCGCGTCTGCGCCCGCAGGGACTGTATTTCGGGGATCGTCCGCTTTGTACCGTGCTGCGTCCCCATTTCTACCTGCTGGAACACTGGGACTATCTGAAGCGCGAGACCGAAATCCTGCTGGAAGCCTTCCAGCGGGCACACGAAGCCTGCATGAAGGACGCCAATCTCCGCGCCCAGCTTGACCTGGAACCCTACGAAGAAGCCCTCTTCAACGTCGATATTGGCACGGCCGTCCCCTGGACAACCTCGCGCCTGGACTCGTTCTTTCAGGCCGCCGAAGAGCAGCTTTACTTCGTCGAATACAACGCCGAGACTCCCGCTGGCATGGGCTACGAAGATGCCCTCTCCGAACTCTTCATGACCCTGGAACCCATGAAGCAGTTCCTCGAATACTATGCCGTCCAGAGTATGCCCATGAGCGGCAAGCTCCTGGCTGTCCTGATGCGCGGCTACAAGGACTGGGGCGGACACGGCATTCCCCAGGTCGCCATTGTCGATTGGGGCCATGTCCCCACCCTGAACGAACATGCCATCATCCAGCGCTTCTTCGAGCGTCACGGCATGAAGGTCATCCTCGCCGACCCCCGCGGCCTGGAATACCGAAACAACCAGCTTTGGGCCGGCAACTTCCGCATCGACGTGATCTATAAGCGCGTGCTGTGCAGCGAACTCATTCATCAGATGGGGCTGGAGAATCCCATTGTCCAGGCCATCCGGGACAAGAAGGTCTATATGACCAATTCCTTCAGCGCCAAACTCATGGCAAAGAAGGCCAGCCTCGCGCTGATGAGCGACGAACAGAACGGCCACCTCTTCGATGTCCGCCAGCAGGCCGCCATCGACGCCCACATCCCCTGGACGCGCCGCGTGACCGAGCGCAAGACCGTCTTTCACGGTCAGGACATCGACCTTCTCCCCTTCATCGCCGACAATCGGGATCGCTTCGTCCTCAAGCCCAACGACGAGTATGGCGGCAAAGGGGTCGTCATCGGTTGGGAAGCCTCCACCGAAGACTGGAACGCCACCATCAGGCAGGCCGTCAATGGCGACTCCTACGTCGTGCAGGAGCGAGTCAACGTCATCTACCGGGATTTCCCCGCCTATATCAACGGCAAACTCGATATCAGCTCGCGCTTCGTGGACGCCAATCCCTACGTCTTCGACGGCCATACCGTCCACGGCTGTCTGACGCGGCTTTCATCGGTCGCGTTGTTGAACGTCACCGCCGGGGGTGGTTCGGTCGTTCCGACCTTCTTGTTGCAGAAGCGCGGCTAACCGCCAGACGAACGCAGCCCCAGTCCCTCCAGCGCCATGATCGCGCCGCCGATCACCGGCGTGTATCGCGGCTGCGGCGCTTCCGCCAGCCCGATCAGATCGCATAAACTGCGACTGAGCGGCGTATCGTGAGTCAGCAGTCCCCCCGCGAACGCAATCGGCAGCGCTTCCCGCTTCAGGATAAGCTGGACAGATCGGACTGCCAGCGCCAATTCCTGCGCCGCTCGCAGGACGATCTCCTGGCTGACCGCATCGCCCCCCGCCGCCTGCTCCATCACCACGCCGGCCAGCTTCGCCACATCGCGGGTGCGGCTGCCGCCCGATTGGTATAGCCAGCCGAGCAGATCATCAGGAACCTTCAGTTCCAGCCGCCCCAGCATCGCCTCGGCCAGCGTCGTCTTCCGGCAGCGCCCATCCGCCGCGCGGATTACCGCCCGCAGCCCTTCCAGCCCGATCCAGTAGCCGCTGCCTTCGTCACCCAGCAGGTAGCCCTTCGCCCCCACCAGATGGTAGCGGCCTTCTTGCCCCACCCCGCACGCCAGACTGCCCGTTCCCGCCAGCACCAGGATGCCTCGGTGCTGTCCATGCGCCCCCACCAGCGCGATCTCGTGATCGGCGCTGGGGACGACATGCGCTTGGGGAAACACATCCCCGATCACCTCACGCAGCCAAGCCTCGGCGTACCACATCTCCGCCCCAGCCACCCCGATTCCCACACTGTCGATCTCATCAGCCTTCAATCCGGCTTGCGCCAGAGCCTCGCGCATCGCCGCTTGGATCGTCCGCGCCGAGGCATCGTGTCCCACCAGATTAGGATTGACGGTGCTTCCCAGGCTTTCACCGCAGATACTCAGTTCCGAATTGACGACGGCTGCCCGCACCGTGCTGCCGCCGCCGTCGATCCCCATCACATACGTCATGAACTCGGTCTTTCACATCAGTCGCGCTGCTCGCTGGTGAAGCGATACGCCACCAGAATCGGAATGAACGTCGCCACGATCACGAACAAAGCCGCCACATTCGTCACCGGCCGGTCACGGGGACGGATAAGCTGGTCGAGAATCCAGATCGGGAGTGTTTGCTGCTGCCCCGCCGTGAACGTCGTCACGATCACCTCGTCGAACGACAGCGCGAACGCCAGCATCCCCCCGGCCAGCAGCGCAGTAGCGATGTTCGGCAGAATCACGTACCGGAACGTTTGCAGCGGGGAAGCCCCCAGGTCCATCGAGGCTTCAATCTGGGAATAGCCGGTACGCCTCAGCCGCGCCACCACATTGTTGTAGACCGTGACAATGCAGAACGTGGCGTGCCCGATCACAATCGTCCAGAACGAGAAGTTTACCCCGGTCAGGTTCAGTGCCGAGCGCAGCGCGATCCCGGTAACGATGCCCGGCAGCGAAATCGGCAGGATCACCATCAGTGTGATCGCGCCCTTCCCAAAGAAGTTTGCCCGGTAAATCGCCAGAGCCAACAGTGTCCCCAGCAGCAGCGCTAGGATCATCGCCACCGCCGCCACCAGCACCGATAGCACCATCGCTTCCCAGAAATCATTGCGTTCCAGAAGCCTGCCAAACCAGCGCGTCGTCAATCCCGGCGGTGGGAACACAAACGAAGCTTCCTCGATGGTGAAGGCATACAGCACGATGATCGCAATCGGGAAGTGCAGGAACAGCAGACCGAACCCGGCGCTGGCCCGCAGCCCGAACCATCCGAAAAACCAGTTCACGAACCGT
The DNA here is from genome assembly GCA_016788965.1 of Anaerolineae bacterium. Classification (GTDB taxonomy): domain Bacteria; phylum Chloroflexota; class Anaerolineae; order Aggregatilineales; family Phototrophicaceae; genus CFX2. Next base: position 11,639 of record JAEUQZ010000078.1, read on the forward strand.
CGCAGCGGCGATTCCGAAGCTCTAGAGCGCATCGAAAGCCCCCTGCCGCTTGGCGATCAGCAGATATACGCTCATGATCGCAATCGGAACCACCGTGAAAGCCGCCGCCAGTGGGAAATTACCGGATGTCCCTCGTTGGGCAGCCACATACGGTCCGATGAAGAAGCTGGAGTCGCCGATAACCCTCGGCACGATGTAATCCCCCAGCGTCAGTGAGAACGTGAAGATCGATCCGGCGATCACGCCCGGAAATGCCAGCGGCAGGATCACTTTTCGGAACGTATATAATGGCGACGCCCCCAGATCGCTGGACGCTTCAATCACCGACTTCGGAACCCGCTCCAGCGCCGCGTTGATCGGCAGGATCATGTACGGCAGCCAGATGTACACGAACACCAGGAACATCCCCAGGAACGAGAATGACAGGGATCGCCCGCCGATTCCCGGCGTCGCCAGCACCGCATCCAGCAGCCAGTTCAACCCCAGCAGGTTGACGAACCAGGTGATGATCCCTTCCTGCGACAGGATGATCTTCCAGGTGTACACCCGCACCAGATAGCTCGACCACAGCGGCAGCAGCACCGCCAGATACAAAACGCCGCGTACCCGGTAGCTGGCGTACCGCGCCATATAGTAAGCAATCGGAAAGGCGATGATGGCGCACGCCAGCGTCACCGCCGCCGCCATTGCGACAGTCCGGGAAATCACATCCAGGTTCGACGGCTGGAGAAGCTGCTGGTAGGACTCCAGGCTCAGCGTCCGCACCACTTGTGCGGTGAATCCATCATAGCGGAAGAAGCTCTGGATCAGCAGCGCCACCAGCGACCCCAGGTAGAAGACACCCAGCCATCCCAGCGGCAGCAGCAGCAGACTCGCCAGTGTTAGCCGTGGGCGCTGGTAGAAATACGTCGCCACCCTTCGCAGCCACGAAGGACGTTCAACTGCCTTTACAGCGGTCATGTTTTATTCCCCACTCGCCTCGACCGGGCGGTTGTTGACCGCGTTCCACATCAGCTTCACCCGGCTGCCCTTCGCCGACAGCACATCCATGGAGGTCGCTTCCAGGTTCTGCTGCACCACCGTCAGGTCGCCCCCTGCATCCAGTTCAACCAGATACCGGGTGTTCATCCCCAGATACACCACATCGCGGACTTTTCCGAGCGCGCTCGTCATCCCCGCTTCGGCGGCCTGATCCGGCGCGACCATACGAATCTTCTCCGGACGCACCGTGAACGTCTGCCGGCTCCCGGTGATCTGTTCCGCCACCGCCCCGCCGATCAGATTGGATGTGCCCACGAACCCGGCCACGAATCCCGTCGCCGGCCGTTCATACACATCCGCTGGCGTCCCAACCTGCTCGATCCGCCCGTGATTGAACACCGCCAGACGGTCGCTCATCGTCAGCGCCTCTTCCTGGTCGTGTGTGACGAAGATGAATGTGATGCCGACCTGTTCCTGGATCGCCTTCAATTCGACCTGCATCTGTTGGCGCAGCTTCAGGTCGAGCGCCCCCAGCGGCTCATCCAGCAGCAGCACCCGTGGATGGTTCACCAGCGCCCGCGCCAGCGCCACCCGCTGCCGCTGCCCACCGGAAAGCTGCGACGGCTTTCGCTTCTCCAACCCCGGCAGTCGTACCATCTCCAACATTTCGGATACGCGGCGCTGCCGTTCGACTTTGGGTACTTTCTTGATCATCAGCCCGTAGGCCACGTTGTCGCCCACCGTCATATGCGGGAACAGCGCGTAATCCTGGAATACCGTGTTCACATCGCGTTCATACGGCGGCACGCCCGCCACCTCGTCGCCATGCAGTTGAATGCTGCCGGAGGTCGGCTGCTCGAACCCGGCGATCAACCGCAGGCACGTCGTCTTGCCCGACCCGGATGGGCCGAGCAAGGAGAAGAACTCACCATCGTAAATATCCAGGCTGACGTGATCGACCGCCTTGACGTCGCCGAAATACCGGCACACATCCGCCAGCCGTACCGCCACCGATTGCTTAATTTGTGCGGCCATGTTCGTCACGCATTCTTGACCATGACATGCTTGGTAATCTTGTAGTCGGATACCGCCTCTGCCGAGAGGTCCTTGCCGATCCCCGACTGTTTGAACCCGCCGTGCGGAGTCTCTGAAGTCAGTGGAATATGGTCGTTGATCCACACCGTGCCGAACTCAAGCTGTGAAGCCACCCGCATCGCCCGGCCAATGTCCCGCGTCCACACCGACGCCGCCAGCCCATAGCTCACATCGTTGCCCAGGTGAACGGCTTCGGCTTCATCGCTGAATGTGCTGATCGTCAGCACCGGCCCGAACACCTCGCTCTGGATGACCTCGGCCTTCTGATCCACATCCGCGATCACCGTCGGCTCGAAGAAATAGCCATTGTCCCAGCCCTCCGGCACGCGACCGCCCGTCAGGATTTTCGCGCCCGCTGCCTTCGCCCGTTCAACGAACCCGGCCACGCGCTCCCGCTGTACCCCAGAGATGAGCGGCCCCATCTGTACGCCGTCATCATACGGCAGCCCGATCTTCACCGCCCGCATCGCTTCGACAATCGCTTCGGTCGCCTGCTTCACCCGGCTTGAC
>JAEUQZ010000790.1 GCA_016788965.1 Anaerolineae bacterium
TGCCGGACGGTCGGCTCGCCGCCGGTCAGCCGGTACTTGTGAAAGCCCAACCCGGCGAAGACCCGCACCAGCGCGATCAGTTCGCCATCCTGCATCAGCTCGCTGCTGGGGCGGAAGATCATGTCTTCCGGCATGCAGTAGACGCAGCGCAGGTTGCACTTGTCGGTGAGCGAGATGCGCAGGGAGTTGATGATGCGCCCAAAGCGGTCTTTGGCGAGGGTCGTCACGGCACGGTTTCCTGAACAAACGTTTCGTTTGACAACAGTATACCGTAAAGATGAATTTTTAATGAACCGGGTGAGCGAATTTCGGCGGACAGGGGGATCGAAGGGGAGCGCCGGCGGCACTCCCGTCACGGATTTCGGCATCCTCACCCCCCAACCCCCTCTCCACTGCGTGGAGAAGGGGCGCACAACGGGTCAGAAAAGTCCCCTCAGCCATGCAATGGGGAGGGGATTTAGGGGTGGGGACGCCCTTTCCCGCCCCCCCATTTTCCAAAAAATCGATTCGCGCTGCGCGCGATCAGGAGTCAAAGATCAGAGACCAGAAGCCAGAGATCAGAAAACAGGGCTATGTTGACCTTCGGTCAACGAGAGCGGGCGCACCGAAAACCGAGGATGTCGCTCACGACGTCGGGGGTGCCCCCGTCGCGATCGGCGGAACGGAGGCTGTACGTAGCATCGTTGAACGAACCGCCACGCAGCACGCGAACATCCGTTCCATTTACATCGTCACTCT
>JAEUQZ010000791.1 GCA_016788965.1 Anaerolineae bacterium
CTGCGGGATGCTTACCAGCTTCACAGCCGGCGGCAGCGTAATCCTAATGCGCGGGCTTATCCGGGTGATGAGGCGGTGATGGCGGCGGTTCCTGATGCACTGATGTACACACCGGTTTATGGAGGGGCAGACGCATGAGTGTGGCTGACCGTTCACGCTGGGATCAGGTTTACCGCGAGATTGCTATTGTTCCGTATCCTCCGCCTGATCCACTGTTGTTCGACTTCACGCCGCCGGTGATGGATGAGCAGGAACACCGCGCGCTGGATCTGGCCGCCGGATTAGGTCAGAACGGCCTGTGGTTAGCCGAGCAAGGGTATACGGTGGATGTGCTGGATGTGAGCCGGGTGGCGCTGCTGCGCGCTCAGGCCGAGGCAGGGCAGCGCGGGCTGCGGAACCTCAATCTGCTGCCGGTTGATCTGGACACCTACGAGTTACCTGACGAGCATTATGAACTGGTGTGTGTGTTCCGCTACCTGAACCGCGAGTTGTTCAGCGCGCTGCGGCGCACCGTACAACCGGGCGGGCGCATCATCTATGAAACCTTCAATGAACGCTACCGGGATTTTATGCCCAGCTTTAACCCGGAATACCTGCTCAACGTCGGCGAGTTAGCCGGTTACTTCGCCGACTGGACGCTGCTGCATCATGTCGAGGACACGCACCTTTCTCGCGTGGTCGCCCAGAAACCGCTACGGTAGCGTGACGGTTAAGGCGATCTGATGAAGGTCATTGAC
>JAEUQZ010000792.1 GCA_016788965.1 Anaerolineae bacterium
GGACCTTCAAAGGTAATGAACATGGAGTTTTTCCAGAGCATCTTGGATAAACAATGCAGGGTGCTTCGTCAGATCATCGGAAGCCCCTCAGCTCAAGTCTATAGGCGATAGCCATCCAACGAAAGGGGCGGTTCAGCACCGCCCCAATGTGATCAAGTTATCCGATTGCCGCGCGCTCCTAATTCGCCCGTAGGATGCGCACATGGCGCGAGGGTTCGTCGCCATAGCTTTCGGAATACAAGCGTGCCTGCCGCGCGAGTTCATGCTGGCGACGGCGGATTTCCGCTTCTTGCGGGTTGAGATCAACATACTCAGCCCCGTTTCGAACACGGAGGATCGCGGCCTTAGCTTCCTCCATCGCCATCCCAAAAGGGTCATCCGGACGGACGACCTCCTCCAACCCGAACAGGTCAATCAAGAAATTTTCGATCTGCGACACCGTGTTAGCGCGCAGGACGTAGATGGGTGTGCCGCGTCGTTCGGCGTCCACGATCAGCTTGGGACGTCGGCGATAGTAGTTCTTGATGGTCACAATCGCGTCGGTCTGGCTGAAGTCATCCACGATCGTTGCGGGGACGCGCAGCCGTCGGGCAGACTGTTGTAAACGATTACGCGCAACCCCATAGGCATAGAGGCGCACGGTTTGGAGAAGGGTTTCTTTTTCGTTCCCTGCTTCCTTGTGGTGACCATTGCCATTACGAGCGTGTTCGCGTTCGGCAGCCGTTGGGACGGGCTT
>JAEUQZ010000793.1:0-297 GCA_016788965.1 Anaerolineae bacterium
AGCACGTCGCGCCAGCCCAGGCGGGCCAGGTGGTAGGCGGCGCTGACGCCGACAATGCCGGCGCCGACGATGACCAAGCGGGCGGAAGCGGGAGTGGGCATACGGCCTCCTGCGGGCGGTGGGACCGGCAGTATACATCGAGCCGCTCTGGGCGGGCCGGCGCCCGGCGGGCTGGCCCCTAACGCCCAACGCCGCCAGGGAATTGGCATTTTTGCCGGGGCCGGCTACACTCACAGCGTCATGATCGGCACCTCCCTCGGAAAGTATCGCCTGGTGGCCAACCTGGGCCGCGGCGGG
>JAEUQZ010000793.1:307-735 GCA_016788965.1 Anaerolineae bacterium
GCCTACCAGCCCAGCCTGGATCGCTACGTCGCCATCAAGGTCCTGCACCCCCAATTCGCCGACGACGACGGTTTTGTGGAGCGCTTCGAGCAGGAGGCGGCCCTGGTGGCCCGCCTGCGCCACCCCAACATCGTCCAGGTCTATGACTTCGACGTCGAGGGCGACCGCTATTTCATGGTGATGGAGCTGATCGAAGGCCCCACCCTGACGGCCGAGCTCGAGGAGCGCACGCGCTTCGCGCCCACCTACCAGGCCGCTTTCTCGCCGGAGGAGACCGTCAGCCTGTTCACGGCCCTGGCCAACGCCGTCGATTACGCCCACGGCCGCGGCATGGTCCACCGTGATCTGAAACCCACCAACATCATGTTCACGGCCGACGGCCAGGTGGTGCTGACCGATTTCGGCATTGCCCGCATGCTGGGGCCGGC
>JAEUQZ010000794.1 GCA_016788965.1 Anaerolineae bacterium
CATGGTGGAGAGCGCCGTTCCATGCGCCTTTGCGGACAGGCTGCCTGAAGAAGTCCATGCGGTGCGGCTTTCAGGCCGGCCAAAAGAAAGGTGAAGCAGCACCGCGCCTGCGCCGGCTCGCGCAGACTCACTTCGCCCGCATGCGGTTGTTCCTGGCGTTGTGTTCGAGTTCGCACAGGCCCAGCGCTTCGAGCAGCGGCGGAACGTAGACGCCGAAGCCGCCGCGGAAGCCCTTCTTCAGCCCGTACCAGCCGCCGACCGGATTTGCGGGCGAGCGCCCCCAGGCTTCGACCGAGCCGTCCGTCGCCGGCTCTTGTTCATCGGCGCCGCCCAGTTCGACCCAGTCGCCGACGGTCTTGAGCATGGCATGCAGGTGGCCGACGCAGCGCGCGTCGTAGAGCAGGACGGTCTTGCCCACGGTGCAGACCAGTACAGGTTTGCCGTCGATCTCATCGACATGCGCCGTGAATTCCGACGTGCCCGGCGCGGTCTTCAGCCGCCACGGGTTCGCCCTGGTGCGATCGAGCTTGGCCATCGGTTTCTCCTCGGGTCGGGTCGCGGGCTGGTTCGGGCGCGATGCGCGCAGCCGCTGCATGCGGACTTTGCGTCGCCCCGGCCAGCGGCGCGACACTATGACAATAGCCCGCGCCCGGCCCGTCGCCAAGCCCGTTGTTCAGGCGCGTGCCCGGCGCCTGCGCCAGGCTCGCACCAGATGCCAGCGCCAGGCGGTGC
>JAEUQZ010000795.1 GCA_016788965.1 Anaerolineae bacterium
GAAACTACACCAGAAGCGACCGCCGCTCCCGCTGCCGAGGCCACGACCGAAGCCGCCGCTCCTGCTGAAGCGACCCCCGAAGCCACCCCAGGCTAAACGGCCAGCGCTTCCCTAAAAACAAACCGGGACACAAGTCTGTGTCCCGGTTTTCTTTTACCCTGTAACCGCCCGGCGTCTTATTCCTCGCGCCGCACGACCATTGGCCCCAGCCGCCGCCCACCGATCAGGTGCATGTGCAGGTGATACACCTCCTGTCCGGAATCCGGGCCGTTGTTGATGAGCAGACGGTAGCCGCTCTGCGCGATTCCCTGCTGCTCAGCCACCTTCCGCGCCACTGTGAACATGTGCCCCAACAGGGCTTCCTGCTCCGGCTCGACGCTGTTGACATTCGGGATTTCGATGTTGGGTACGATCAGGATATGCACCGGGGCCACCGGATGAATATCCTTGAAGGCCGTGACCTGATCGTCCTGATAGACGATGGTCGCGGGCAGCTCGCCTCGGATGATCTTGGTGAAAATCGTTGCCATGAACGCTTTGATCCTGCCTCACATCGCCAGCCCGCCGTCCACCACCAGCACCTGCCCGGTGATGTACGAGGCGTCATCCGAAGCCAGGAATGCCGTCGCCTGGGCGACATCATCCACCGTGCCCCAACGTCCCAGCGGAATGTTCTTGTTGAGCTGCTCGGTGATCTCAGCGGGCAGGTCTTTGGTCAGGTCGGTCAGCAC
>JAEUQZ010000796.1 GCA_016788965.1 Anaerolineae bacterium
TGCACGCCATGAAAATCGGCGAAAAACTCGGCGATCTGATGATGGTTGGGGACCGCGTCTTGATCCTCGGCCGCGGTGTACAGTTCGATGCGATTACACGTGCTCAGCAGCACCGCCTCGGCACCCGGGAACCGTTCGCGCAGCACGTCCAGGGCCTGCTCGGCCTGCAACTTGTTGAACGCGATCCGCCCGCGCACCTCGACGCTCGACTGATGATGCGAGCAGCCGACGAGTTGGACCTTCATGAGCGGTCCTCCGTCGGGGGACAGGGGACGATTGAACCACAGAGGCACAGAGGACACAGAGAGGAAGAGGAGAAAGGCGGAAGGATCAGGGATGAAGGATGAAGCGCGGAGAGCAGGTGTTGTGAGTTCAACACAACTCGCTCTTCTTCTCTGTGTCCTCTGTGCCTCTGTGGTTCCATTCCCCCAGCCTGTTTCGCCGGAGCGTGACCCGTGGGCAGCATCAACCGCACGGCGATCGTCAGCACCAGAAACAAAAAGCTCACGACGGTCAGATACGCCACTTTGCGACCCTGCCGGGCCGGTCGATAGAACGTGACAAAGCCCGCCGCGACCGCCAACCAAGCGAGCACGAGCGTCGAGGACCACACGATCGGATCGTTCCACGCCAACTGATCGACTTGGTTCTTGCGATTGACCGCATTCAGCACCGCGCCGGAGAGCAAGCCCACGGCAAACATCGCGACCGAAACGACGAGCGCTCGATG
>JAEUQZ010000797.1 GCA_016788965.1 Anaerolineae bacterium
GGGGCTGCGTGAAAGCGAACAGCGCCCGCAACCCCTGCCGCAGCCGGTAACTCACTGCAACAGCCATCGCTACGAAAACACCACCCGGAGGAAGAAGTTGATCGGCCCGCCGATCAGCAGGCTCAACGGATTCAGATTCGGCGGGGCGACGAAGCTCAACAGGATCAGCCCGTAAAACAGATACATGCTCGTCTGCTGGTTACGCTGCCACCAGCGCGCCATATCCGGCGGCAGCAGCGCCAGCATCACGCTCCACCCATCCAGCGGGAACAGCGGGATGATGTTGAACAGCGCCAGCAGCAGATTCAGGTACACCATCATGAACAGCAGGTTGAACAGCAGCCCGCCAAAATCCAGCGACGGCAGGAAGATTCGCAGCACTACCGCGAAGACGATTGCCAGCAGCAGGTTGGACAACGGCCCCGCTCCCACTGCCGCGAAGTAACCCCAGCGCGGATTTCGCATCCGGTACGGATTGATCGGCGCCGAACCCAGAATGCCGAAGCCGATCAGCACGCCCATCAGAAACCCGATGGGGTTGATGTGAACCAGCGGATTGAGCGTCAGCCTACCCTGGTCAGCCCCCGTCCGGTCGCCCATCCGGTAGGCCACATACACATGCGCGAATTCATGTACCGTCATAGCGACCAGCAGTGCAATCGCCCGCGCCAGCAGATCAAGAGGATCGAGTGATAACAAAACCGTCTCCGATCACGACTGTCCGTGAGAT
>JAEUQZ010000798.1 GCA_016788965.1 Anaerolineae bacterium
ATGGACAAGATTGCCGTGATGGTCAGCCAAGACCTGAATTTCAATGTGATGCCCCTGCTCGATGTAGCGCTCAAGGAAGAGGCGGTCATCGCCGAAGGCTTTGAGCGCTTCGCGGCGCGCTCCGGCCAGCGCTTCGGGCAGTTCGTCTGGCTGGGATACGATGCGGATGCCTTTACCACCGCCGCCACCCGCCGCTTTGACCATCACCGGATAACCGATGTCATGGGCGGCCTGTTGATAGGCGGAGTCATCGGCGGCGGCGGCTTGAAAACCGGGGACGACGGGAACGCCCGCCGCTTGCATCAAGGCGCGGGCTTCGGTCTTGACGCCCATGCGGCGGATGGCATCGGCAGATGGCCCGACCCAGACCAGCCCGGCGGCGATCACCTGAGCGGCAAAATCTTCGTTCTCGGAGAGAAAGCCATAGCCGGGGTGTACACAGTCACAGCCTGAGTCCGCCGCGATGTGGAGCAGTTTGGGGATGTTGAGGTAGGTGTCGGCGGCGGATGTGCCAGCGAGGGGATAGGCTTCGGCGGCCAGTCGAACATGGAGCGCGGCGGCGTCGGGTTCGCTGTAAACGGCCACGGGGGCTATCCCCAGTTCGGCGCAGGCGCGGATGATGCGCACCGCAATTTCACCCCGATTGGCAATCAAGCATTTTTTGAGTTTCATGGTCGCTCCATTTTGAACCGCAGCGCGACTATACTCGATCCGACAGGCGGCGCGC
>JAEUQZ010000799.1 GCA_016788965.1 Anaerolineae bacterium
AGGATGCAAGGAGGTAAAGATGAAAACGACATGGTGGCAACGGGCCGGGCGGCTGGCGCCGGCGGCCCTGGCGGTTCTAGTGCTGGCGCTGGCGGCTGCGCGGCCGGCCTTCGCCCAGGGCGATGACCCGGTTCAGGCGGTCACCACCGCCCTGAATATCATGTGGATGCTGCTGGGCGGCTTCCTGGTCTTCTTCATGCAGGCCGGCTTCGCCCTGGTGGAGGCCGGCTTTACGCGCAACAAGAACGTGGCCCACACCATGCTGATGAACATGATGGTGTTCTGTATCGGCGCCATCGGCTACTTCGTCTGCGGCTTCGCCTTCCAGTTCGGCGGCGTCAACTTCGCCTGGCCGGAGGTGACCACGGCCGGCGCGGTGGCCGGCGCCTGGGCGCACTCGCCCGTCACCCTGGGCGATTGGGCCGGCCAGCTGGCCACGCCGCTGCAGAAGATCGGCGAGCAGATCGGCCAGGTGGGCTGCAGCTGCTTCCTGCTGCTGGGCGTCGGGGCCAACACCGGCATCCTGGCCTTCTTCCTGTTCCAGATGGTCTTCATGGACACGGCCGCCACCATCCCCACCGGCTCCATGGCCGAGCGGCTTAAGTTCAGCGGCTTTATTTGGATGGGCCTGTGGGTTTCCATGTTCATTTATCCGCTCATTGGCAATTGGGTGTGGGGCGGTGGCTGGCTCCAGAACTTAGGCCGGAGCACGGGCTTGGGCAACGGC
>JAEUQZ010000079.1 GCA_016788965.1 Anaerolineae bacterium
CAGCCCGCGCGTCAGCTCCCGCGTGATGTCGCGGGTGATCTGTTTGGCAATCGGGTTCTTCCCGATCTGCTCGATCAGCGAAGGATCATCCTTCTCCCGGCCGCCCTTCTTCTTGTCCTCGGCTTCGGATTCTTCTTTGGCCGCCGCTTCGATCTTCTTGTTCAGGATTTCGTAGGCGCTCTCCCGGTCGATCACCTCGTTGTACTTCCCCGTCAGCCCCGACCGGCTGATCGCCGCCTGGAGTTCCCCGTCGCTGAGCGTATCCATCCGCGATTCCGGGGTACACAGCAGTGTGTGAGCCAGCGGGGTAGGGATGCCTTTCTCGTTCAGCACGCTCACGAACGCCTCGCCCATGCCCAGCGTGGTCAGCGCATCCTCGACCTGGTAGAACTCGGTCAGCGGGTAATTCTCCGCCGCCAGCTTGATCGCCTTGCGGTCGTTGGCCGTGAACGCCCTCAGCGCGTGCTGAATCTTCATCCCCAACTGCGCCAGGATTGGAGCCGGGATGTCCACCGGGTTCTGCGTGCAGAAGTACACCCCCACGCCCTTCGAGCGGATCAGCTTGATGATCGTCTCGATCTGGTCGAGCAGCGCCCCAGACGCTTCCTCGAAGATCAGATGCGCTTCATCGATGATGAACACCAGCTTGGGCTTCTCGACATCGCCCTCTTCCGGGAACTTCTCGTAGATTTCGGCCAGCAGGCACAGCATGAAGGTCGAGAAGAGCTTGGGCCGCTGTTGGAGGTCGTTCACGCGCAGGATGTTGATGACTCCGTGCCCGCTGCTGTCGGTCCGCACCAGGTCTTCCACATCGAAGGAGCGTTCCCCGAAGAAGATGTCCGCCCCCTGTTCTTCAAGTTCGATCACCCGCCGCATGATCGCCCCGGTCGAAGACGGGCTGATCGCGCCGTATTCCTTCTCGATCTCTTCCTTGCCCTCGTTGGTGAGGTACTGGAGCGTCTTCTTGAAGTCGTTCAGATCGAGCAGCGGCAGCCCGTGGTCATCGCAGTACTTGAAGATCAGCGCGATGACACCCCCCTGCGTGTCGTTCACCTGGAGAATTTTGGAGAACAGCACCGGCCCGAACTCGGAGACGGTCGCCCGCAGTTTGACCCCGTTCGCCCCGGAGAGCGTCAGGAACTCGACCGGGAACGCCCGCGCGTTCCACGCCAGCCCGATGTGTCCGTGACGCTCGTCGATCTTGGGGTTGGGCGTGCCCGGCTGCGCCAGCCCGCTGACATCCCCCTTGATGTCCATGATGAAGACCGAGACCCCATTGCTCGACAGGCTCTCCGCGAAGCGTTGCAGCGTCTTGGTTTTGCCCGTGCCCGTTGCCCCGGCCACCAGCCCATGCCGGTTGATGGTTGCCAGCGGCGCGGTGATGAGCGCGTTCGGGACGGGCTGCCCGTCCAGCATCCCCACCCCCAGCGTGATCGCCGGCCCTTTGAAGGTGTACCCGGCCTGAATGGTTTGCAGGAAAGCATCCGTTCCGCTCATGATGGCTCCTCGTCCTCTGAGTGACTGTAATACGCGGAAACGATAGCACAGCGAGCGGCGATTTCCAAATGCGCCAAGATCAATGTCCAGTGGTATGAGTCTAAGTCTGTTTTGGGATTATCTCGCTACAGGTTTATACATATAACATGACTTCTTTGATCGATAAAATTATGTCCAAATCCATTCACCAAGAACCCTATCGACTTCTTTGTTCACTCCTGATTGCCCGCAGAAAATCACTGGGTCTGAGTCAGTACGAGCTGGCGAACCGTTTGAATAGACCACAGTCTTTCGTAGCTAAAGTAGAACGTCATGAACGAAGACTCGATGTCATCGAATTTCTGAGCTTTGCGAAGGAGTTGGCAATCGACCCCTGTGAAATCATTCGGGCACTTCAAGAAGCATACGTCAGTCCATCGGAAGATAGCAGCGAATGAATCCATTGGATGTCATTGAGATCGCAGGGCGTCATCTCAGCGGACTATCAGGTCACGTATTCGATATTCTCAGCATTTCGAAACCCGTATCTCCTGCGGCTGCCGTCAATCTTACGAAAGTCATCTCGAAATTGTCGCCATTGCTGGCGAATCTCATCGAGTTCAACCTCATCGAACTCCTCAACGATTGTGAGGAGTTCGATGGTTTTGGGGAATGGGTTCGTCAAGACCCTGGATTTCCAGATGCGGTCTTTTTGGGGAAAATACATCCCGCTCCGGGACTTGAAATCAAAGCTTGGTTTCCGTTAGCGACGGAGATTACGGCCCGTTTCAAAGAGAGTCAGAATCATTTAAGCGATGGCAATACGTATGTGGTTCTGCTAGCGTGGATTCCTGAATATGTGGTTTATGGCAAACCCAAGATTCTGAACGTGTCCATGATTGAAGGTGGTTCGGTCGCTCACGCGAGGGATGTCCATTACCATAATCCGCCGGACTATCTGGTGATTGAACCAGAGGATACACGCACAAGAACTCGGAATCTACGCCAAACCAACACCAATGGATATAAGTGGCAAGGGACAAGCGAGGAATTCAGGGAAGCGCAAGAAGCTGTAGCAAGATGGGGCGAGAATGGTCGTGTATATCAGCCAACTCCTGCATACCAACGTCTTCTCCGCCAACTATTGTCTCGTTATCCATATCGTCTGGACACGAACTTTGCGAAAGTGGATCGAATAGTCCATCCAGAAATCGAGCACTTCAAGCTCGATGTGCAACAGACTCGCTATCAAGGAATGACGATCCAGGAATGGTCAGCGATATACAACAGCCGAGACGATAAACGAATAGCTCATGCACTTGAGACAAAGCTCACCATAACTGAAGCTGATGCGGATCGTTTGGTGAAGTGAATCGCTTTATTCCAAACTGGTAATAGGTTGGGTCGATTTCTGCGGAAAAGGCATGTCGTTCTAATCGGCGCGCTGCAAATGATGCTGAGAACAAACCACCAAATGGCTCCCAGATCACATCACCAGCCTCACTGGAGGCCAGAATAATCCTTTCCATCAGGTCAAGAGGCTTTTGGTTGAGGTGAACTGCGCGTCCATTTGGCGCTTTGATGCGTTCTCCGTTGCGAAGCGCATCACGCTGCCAGACATTGGTAACACCGTGTGGGCAACTAAACTTTGACCTCATCTTTGCCCATTCACTTTCTGATACTGGTGTTACACCATCAAAGGAGAAATAGGGGCGGCCGCCTGGATGACCGTGCTGGTTCGCATATGCCACCAGCATCCCGAATTTTTCTACAGGAGGGAAATACCAGAGATGACCTTGATCCAGGTATTTACGAACGGCTGCATCCTTCACACCACAAGCGATATTGGCCTCACGCAAAGGCAGACCAGTCCGTTTCCATTCGGCCAACAGCCATTCTTTGAGCGGCAATCCATTAATCCGCGCTTCAAACACATACTGAATACAGACTTCAGTCACGACTGGAAACTGTCGGATACGATTCGTATTGATGTTCCCAGCGATGTGTCCTTTGCCTTTATCCCAGACATTGGCTCCCACGTAACGCCAACCATGTCGTTCGAGTACGGGATGAACAGCCGCCCAACCAATTTCAGAATTCCAGAACCACAGCGTGGTGGACGGTAACGCAGCTGCACTCCAAGCGGTGACATGCGGTTCATACCAGTCAGGTAGGTTCAGATGATCGCTGGTGTCTCCTTCAAACCCTAGTACGCCGTATGCTCCGTCTGAGACAATGACCGTAGGTCGTTCCCAAGATTCATACAGTGATAGGCTGTCGCCCAAGGCAAGAGACACCCAGCGATCAGACCAATGTTTCTGAGCAGGCTCAGTGTCCAGGATGACGGCTTTGCCCCGTCCAACTGTGCTTGTTGCCTCTATTTTCAGTGGATGGGAAAGTCTTTTTCGCTCGCCAATCGTTGTCATTTGCGATCCATTCATTATACCCTATCTATCCATAGTAGTCCGAATCAGGCATTATTCAAGTTTGTTCTCAGGCATGGACATACATCGGCTTTAAGAACTGTCATGATCTACACCATTCTGCTTCAATCCGGGAACAGGATACTGGGGCAGGGTGATGGACGACAGTCAATATACCTCTGGATGATTACCGTGAAACACAAGGCACAGCACCAGCCGCTCAAGCTGGATCATATCTACGCCGGGGACTGCATCGAAGTCCTCCGGTCGCTGCCGGAAGGCTCGGTCGATCTGATCTTCGCCGACCCGCCCTATAACCTTCAGCTTCAGAACACGCTGCTGCGCCCCAACCTGACCGTGGTCGATGCGGTCGATGACGCCTGGGATCAGTTCGACGATTTTGCGGCTTATGACCGCTTCACCCACGACTGGCTCTCGGCCTGCCGCCGGGTGTTGAAGGACACGGGTACGCTGTGGGTGATCGGCTCCTACCACAACATCTACCGCGTCGGAGCCATCCTGCAAGACCTGGGCTACTGGATTCTCAACGACGTGGTCTGGGTTAAATCCAACCCCCTGCCGCAGTTCAAGGGCGTCCGTTTCACCAACGCCCACGAAACGCTGATCTGGTGCAAGAAGTCCCAGGCGCAGAAGCGCTACACCTTCAACTACCAGGCCATGAAGCAGATGAACGAAGCCAAACAGATGCGGAGCGACTGGCTGATCCCGCTCTGCCGGGGGAAGGAGCGGCTGAGCGTCAACGGGCAGAAAGTCCACGCCACCCAGAAGCCAGAGGCGCTGCTCTACCGGGTGATCCTGTCCAGCTCCAACCCCGGCGACGTGATCCTCGATCCCTTCTTCGGCACAGGGACGAGCGGCGCGGTTGCCAGGAAGCTCGGCCGCCACTACATCGGCATCGAGCGCGACCCGGCCTACATCGAAGCGGCCGCGGCGCGGTTGGCCGCCATTGACCCGGCTTCGGTCGATCCTGCCGCCCTGGGATCGACCCCCAATCCGCGCAGCATCCCCCGTATCGCTTTCGGCGTGCTGCTGGAACAGGGACTGCTCCTGCCGGGGCAGACACTCTACTTCGACGGGCAGCGCGAGGTTTCCGCCACGGTGCTGGCCGATGGGTCGCTGCGGCTGGTCGATGGCACGCGCGGCTCGATCCACCAGCTTGGGACACATCTGAGCGGGCTGCCCTCTTGCAACGGCTGGGATCATTGGAGTTATGAAGACGGCGACGGCCGCCTCCAGGTGATCGACACGCTCCGGCAGCGCCTCCGCCGCTCACGCTAAGGCCGAATTTCCTCGCAAACGGTTCACCTGTGTCTTCGCTGGCATTCACCTGAATGAGTCAACTTCGACCACAGGGTGCTACAATGGCTTTGGAACATCTGACGACTTGAGTGCCCATCCGGGAAAGGGGCATCCGATGAGCGACATCCCATTTGAGGCATTATTTGAGCAGGTGCAGAAGCTCTCGGTCTCCCAGCGGTTGCGGATGATGGAACTGTTGGCCGCGACGCTGCAAACCGATCTGGTTCGGGAAGAGGACTGGCACACCGCCCTCCGTGCAACTTACGGTATCCTGGCTGATGATCCCATCGAGCGTCCGCCGCAGCTTCCGCTTGATGTCCTCTGATCTTTCCCCTGTTCGTTGAGGAGTCTGATCCCCACACCATGCAGCCACCTGTGATTCACTGGTTCCGCCGCGATCTGCGGCTGAGCGACAACCTCGCTCTGGATGCTGCCACCCGCTCCGGCCAATCGGTGCTGCCGGTGTTCGTCTATGACCCGGCCATCCTCCGCAGCCCGCATGTCGCCTGGCCGCGCCTCAAATTCCTGCTGGCGAGCCTGGCCGCGCTAGAGGACTCACTGCGACGGCAGGGGAGCCGCCTGTTGTTCCGCATCGGCCCGCCCGATGCGGCGCTGGCCGAGATCGTCCAACAGAGCGGCGCGACCGCGATCTATGCCAACCGCGACTACACCCCGTTCGCCCTGCGCCGTGATGCTGCGGTGGCGGCTCGCCTATCGATCCCGCTGCACAGCTTCGATGATGCCCTGCTGGTCGCCCCCGGCGATGTGTTGACTGAGGCCGGTAAGCCGCTGACCGTCTTCACGCCCTTCAAACGCAAATGGCTGACCATCCCGAAAGCCGCCAGCGTGGATGCGCCCACAGCCGCGCAGTTCATCCCGGCGTCGTGGATCGACGCACTGGATGCGGGCAGCGCCGGAACCTTCACCCAGGGCATCCCGCTGGATCGGGCAGCAGACCTGCGCGATTTCACCGACCACCTAACCATCTCTGTTCCGGCGGCAGGCGAGGCCGAAGCTCAGCGCCGCTTAGCGGCCTTCCTCTCCGAGCGGGTCTATAGCTACGGCGATGGACGCAACCTCCTTCCTGCCCAGTCCGCCGACGATACCGATCCATCCACTTCGTTTTTGTCCCCCTACCTGCGCTTCGGGATGCTCTCGCCGCGCCAGGCGTACTGGGCTGCGCGGGAGGCTTACCGCGCCGCCGAGACCGAGACCGGCCGCTCGGGAGTCGAATCCTGGATCAGCGAACTGGTCTGGCGCGAGTTCTACATGCACATCCTGGCACACTTCCCCCACGTCCTGGAACGGAACTTCAAGCCGGCCTATGACCGCCTGGAATGGCGCAGCGCCCCCGATGAACTGGCCGCCTGGAAAGTCGGCATGACTGGCTACCCGGTCGTGGATGCGGCCATGCGCCAGCTTCAGGCGCTGGGCTGGATGCCCAACCGGGCGCGGATGATCGTCGCCAGCTTCCTGACCAAAGACCTGCTCATCGACTGGCGCGAGGGCGAGCGCCACTTCATGGACTGGCTGATCGACGGCGACCCAGCCGCCAACAACGGCGGCTGGCAGTGGTCGGCGGGCACGGGCACGGATGCTCAGCCCTATTTCCGCATCTTCAATCCCGTCTCGCAGTCTCAGAAGTTCGATCCCGACGGAGCCTATATCCGCCGTTGGATTCCTGAACTGCGCGACCTCCCGGCGGAGGCGATCCATGCCCCCTGGGAAATGGCCGCGCCGCCGAAAAACTACCCGCCCCCCATCGTCGATCATGCTCTGGCGCGGGATCGCACGCTGGCGGCCTTCAAAGCGGCCGGGGGGTAGGGGCGGTATACTCTCCCCAGTATGCGGACTCTTGTACCCAGGTGAACGACTATGTGGTTAAGGCGTCTGGTTCGGATCGTTTTCTTCCTCGTTCTGATCATCGTCGTGCCGCCCTTCATCATCCCACTGCCGACCGTAGGCGTGGACGCCAAGACGCTGGCCGACCCCGACGGGGTCTTCATCGATGTGGACGGCCTCTCCACCTATGTGCTGGCGCGCGGCCCGGAAGACGGAACACCCATCATGCTCCTGCACGGCTGGGGGGCTTCCACCTTCACCTGGCGCGAGCAGATCGATGTGCTGGCCGAAGCGGGCTACCGCGCCATCGCCTTCGACCGCCCACCCTATGGTCTCTCCGCCAAGACCGGCGATAACATCCCCTATGCCCCCTCGGCACTGGCCGATTTCACGGCGAAGGTGATGGATGCGCTCGGCGTCGAGAAAGCCATCATGGTCGGGCAGAGCCAGGGCGGAGGCGTAGTCGGCTACTTCGCCATCCGTTACCCGACCCGCGTCGAGCAGATCGTCTTCGTCTCGGCAGCGCTGCGCCCGACGGACGATCCGCCGCCACCCAACACGGGTGGGACGGGCGGGCGGGTCGGCGGGGCGCTGGGACTGCCCCCGTTCATCAGTTCGCTGCTGAACATCTACCCGGCACAGTGGTGGGCGCGGCTGGGCATCCGCGCCTTCGTCCGCCCGGATTTCGCTTCGCGCATCCTGCGGTCGGCTTACTTCAATCCTGACTTCATGACGCCGGAGATCGCTGCCGGGTACAGCCAGCAGCTTCAGGTGATTGGCTGGGATGAGGCGCTCATCGGCCAGCTTCGCGGCGCGGCCTTCCAGCCTGATCCGATCACCGCCGAGCAGATCGCCGCAATCAGCGTCCCCGTGCTGATCGCCTGGGGACAGGACGATACCTGGGTTCCCCTGAGTGTCGGCGAGCGGCTGAAAGCACTGCTGCCGGAAGCGGGTTTCAAGACCTATCCCAACGTCGGCCACCTGCCGCAGGAAGAAGCCGCCCAAGCCTTCAATGCCGATCTGCTGACTTTCCTGAGCGAATAATCCCGAAAGATCACACCCGTGAAACGCCGCCTGCTCATCGTCCTCGGCCTGATCGTCTTCGCGCTGTTCATCCTGCCGTTCCTGATCCCGCTGCGTTCCGGCGGTGTCGATCCGGCAACGCTGGCCGTCGATAATGGGCGCTTCCTGGACGTGAACGACCTGCAAACCTATGTCGTCGAACGCGGCCCAACCGATGGGCAGCCACTGCTGTTCATCCACGGGCTGTATGGCTCGACCTTCACCTGGCGCGGGCAGTTGGATACGCTGGCTGAGGCGGGCTACCGGGCCATCGCCTATGACCGCCCCGGCGCGGGCTTGAGCGCCAAGCCGCTCGACAACGATTACTCGCCGGACGCGCAGGCCGATTTTGCAGCCGCGCTGCTGGACGCGCTGGGCATCGACCGCGCCGTGATCGTCGGGCACAGCGCCGGAGGCAACATCGCGGCCCGTTTTGCCGTGCGACATTCGGATCGCATCGAGCGGCTGGTGCTGGTCGATGGGGCAGTTGTCGGGCTGAGCGGCCCGCCGCCGTTTATCGGGCGGCTGATCGGCTTCTCGCCGGTCACGCGCTGGGGGCAGATCATCCTGCCGCTGGCACTGACCCGCGAGAATCTGGCCGGCGCGCTGCGGGGCTTCTACGCCGATCCAGGACTGGTTACGCCGGAGGTGGTCGATGGCTACTGGCGGGCGTTCCAGACCGCCGACTGGCCCAACGGCTTGATCGGTCTGAGCCGCGATTCGAGTAGTCCACTGGCGGAAGAGACCATCCGGGGCATTACCGCTCCAACCCTGCTGATCTGGGGCGAACGCGATACGGTGACACCGCTGGCGCAGGGCGAGCGGCTGCGCGATCTGCTGCCGGATGCCTCGCTGACGATCATCCCAGGCGTGGGGCATCAGCCGATGGAAGAGGCGGTCGAAGCCTTCAACGCCGCCCTGCTGGGATTTTTGAGCGGGTGAATCAATACTCCTCGCGGCTGAGGAGCTTCAAGCCTTCAGGCCACGGGCCGACATGCAGGGGGTCAAGTTCGAGCAGAGCAGTCTGCTCGCCTGTGGATGCCTCCCCGCGCTGCCTGAGTTCTTCACGAACAGCCTCGCGGATGAGCATCAACAACTCGTCAACGGTCAGATCAGTGATGCGCGTATCGCGGCTTATCATGGACATAGCCTCTCGAAATGGCCTTTTCCGCTCATTATAGCAGTCCTGCTCACTGCGCTCTCAGCCTGACCTTAACGCCTGCTCACGCCCCGCTGCTAAGCTCATCAGTGAGTTCGTTCAACAGGAGTGATGCCGACGTGAAAGCAAGATTGTGGAGCGCCTGTCTCGCGCTGCTCATCACGCTCATCCTCACCGGAACCGTCGCCGCGCAGGAGGACTATCTGGACCCGGCGGCGCTGGCCGATGAAGACGGGCTGTTCGTCACACTCAACGGCTACAATGTCTACTACCTGGATCGCGGCCCGGAGGATGGCCCGCCTGTCGTGCTCCTGCACGGCTTCCTCGGCTCGGTCATTGACTGGACGAACACCTTCCCGGCGCTGACCGAGGCTGGCTACCGCGTCATCGCTTATGACCGCCCGCCCTTCGGCCTTTCCGATAAGCGCACCGAACTGAATTACTCGCTCCAGGCCATGACCGATCTGACCGCCGCGCTGATGGATGAACTCGGCATCGATAAAGCCGTCATCATCGGCCACAGCGCCGGGGGATCGGTGGCCGCCGACTTCGCGCTGCGCTACCCGGAGCGCGTCGAGAAGCTGGTGCTGATCGCCGGCGCCGTGGGCATCAATGGCCCGTCGGCGGAAGGCGGTAATCCCTTCGCCTTCCTGGGCAATATCGATCCTGACTCACCGCTGGCGCAAAACCTGATCCGCACCTTCTTTACCGGAGATTTCGGCCAGGATATGCTGAATCAGGCCGTCAGTGATCCGGCGGCCATCGATGCCGAACTGCTCGCCAAGCGCGAGCGCGGCCTGAAGGTCAAGGGCTGGGAAGGCGGTCTGCTGGCCTTCGTGCGCGACTCGCTGCTACCGGAAAGCCAGATCGATCTCGAACAGCTCCGCACGGTGACGCTGCCGGTGCTGTTGATCTGGGGCGAGGCGGACGAGATTGTCCCGATCACTATCGGCGAAAATTTGGCCGAGCTGTTCCCGAATGATACCTGGATCACCTATCCCAATGTTGGACACCTCCCGATGGACGAAGCCACCGAGCAGTTGAACACAGATTTACTGGAATTCCTGAGTTCGTGATGGATTGTTAGTGTTCTGGCGGCCGTAGTCCTGACACATAGGAGGCGTGATTTCGATCACGCCTCTTTTGTTTTGAGGTGGAAAGCGGCCACCGTCTCGATGTGATAAGTCTGGGGAAACATGTCTAGGGGCTGTGCTGCATCGAGATGGTAGCCGGCCTCGACCAACCGCCGGGTATCCCGCGCCAGGGTTGCCGGATCGCAGGACACATACACGATCTTGTCTGGCCGATGCTCGATCAGCGCCTTGAGGGCGGACGCCTCCATGCCCGCGCGGGGCGGATCGACGACCGCCGCCTGGAACGGCCCGGTCAGGCGCGGCAGGACTCGTTCCACCGTTCCCGAATACAGCCGCACATTGTCCAGGTGAGCCAGATTCGCCTCGGCATCGTCGATGGCCTGCGGGAAAGACTCGACCGCGCTGACCCGGCGGCAGCGTTCCGCCAGGAAGGCGCTGAACAGACCGCCGCCCGCGTACAGATCGAGGATATGATCGTCGGCGGTTGGCGCGGCGTATTCCAGCACCAGATCGACCAACCGCTCGGCCTGGGGGGTGTTCACCTGGAAGAAGCTGCCGGGGCTGCACCGGAAGGCGCGCCCTTTGATCTGGTAGGTCACGCTGCGGAAATTGGTGTAATCGGCCGTGGTGTCCATGCCGGAACTGCTGGTCTCGGCCTCGAACTCCGAGGCCACAGCGCCGCCATCCCCCAGCGGGAAAGCCACCGGAACCCCATCAGCGCCCATCTGGATGCGCCAGCGCGATCCCGGCTTCAAGCCTCTTTGTTCCAACTGCTGAAGCATCTCCAGCAGGGCAGGGGGGATGATGTGGCACTGCTCAACAGGGAGGATCGTCCGGCCATCCGTGCGGACAAATCCGGCGCGACCGTCCTCGCTGATCCGCACGGTGATATGCGAGCGGTACTCCCAGGGCGAAGGACTGGCGAGCGTGGGATGCACCGGCGCGTCCGGTTGGCCGCCCAGCCGCGCCAACTGCTCGCGGACGATCTGCTCCTTCAGGCGAAGCTGGGTTTCGATGTCGATGTGCTGCCAGTGACAACCGCCGCAGCGACCCGGCCCGAAATGCGGGCAGCGCGGCTCGATCCGAGCAGGCGAGGCGCTGAGGACTTCGACCGACTGGGCGATGGCATAGCGGCCTTTATCCTGGATGATGCGGGCGCGGATGGTCTCGCCGGGGATGGCATAGGGCACAA
This sequence comes from Anaerolineae bacterium, assembly GCA_016788965.1. Lineage (GTDB taxonomy): Bacteria > Chloroflexota > Anaerolineae > Aggregatilineales > Phototrophicaceae > CFX2. Next base: position 11,569 of record JAEUQZ010000079.1, read on the forward strand.
ACACCGCTCGCCCCTCATGCCGCCCAATGGCGCTGCCACCGTGGGCGATGCCCGTCAGTTCCAGCGTGATGAGTTCATCAGAGGGTTGAGGCGCTGGGGGTTGCATAGAGATCGGCGCAGCCTGGCTACCGGATCGCTCAATTGCTGGAGAACGGCCCGCTGCTGTCGGCCGTCTGCGGGGTCAGCATCGCGTCCAGCAGGGTGACTTCGCGGCGGTAAATCTGGCGCAGGTTGGCGATCAGTTCGTCGGCCTGTTCGATCATCAGCAAATCCTGTTTCTGCGCGGGGGAGATATTCACCAGGAACGAGGCCAGATAAGCCAACCGCAGCGGATCAGCAGGAATCTGCTGGGCATCGAACTGGGACTCGCTGGCCGCCGCCAGCATCTTGAGATATTTCTCCACCCAGGGGCGCAGCACGCTGCTGCCGTGGGCAATGTCTTCCTGCCGGATGCTGGCGAGCGGGTAGGCTTCCACCAGCCCGACCAGATAGGCCTCGTCGTACTTGAAACCGCGAATCTGAAAGCGTTCATGCCCGACGGCGACGATGTTCATCCGGCCGCCCGGCAGGGGTTCCATCTCGGTGATGACAGCGGTGCAGCCCACCATGAAGGGTTCCGCCGCGGACCCGACTTCCTCGCCGTTCTTGATGAGGACGACTCCAAAAGGCTGCCCGGTCTGGTAGCAGCGCCCGATCATCAGTTTGTAGCGTTCCTCGAAGATGTGCAGGCGGATGGGCATTCCGGGGAACAGAACGGTGTTGAGTGGGAAGAGGGGCAGCTCGATCATGGATACACCTGAGAGGGATAAATCATCTCTCTCAGTGTAGCACGCGCTGCCCCTCCGCCGACCAGAGTCACACTGAGTTCTCATCTCCTCGCGTTAGGCGGGAATGGGCTGGCCGTGCAGGTAGGCTTGCAGGTTGGCGAGTTCCTTACGGTAAAGCTGCCGGATGATCGATGGCTGCGTCATGCGCTGCATGACGCCGGCCACGCCCGGAGCCACCGGGAAGTCCGAAGCGATGGTCACGCGGGTATGCTGGCCGTCATCGACCGGCTCGAAGTAGAAGCGCGTCACCTGATCGGCCTCCAGATCACGTTCCTCGATGATCCGCCCCGGTTCCGGCTCCGTGACCATCTGGTGGTAGTGGAAGGTCTGTCCCCAGACGCGCATGGTCAGGCGCGTTTCCGTCCCGGCTCCGTGACCCCCCTGGACGATGGTCATCTCCTGGAAGTACGGGCGCGGCAGAATCGCCTGGTGCGCGTCGCGGTAATCGGCGATGACGGCATAGACGGCCTCCACCGGCGCATCGATGACTTCGGACACTTCGATATGCAGCTTGCTCATGATGTTCCTCTCCTCATGCGGATGTTCGACACTGATGTACAGGATAGGGATTGCTGACACAGGCTGCAACCTGTCCAGTCTTGAACAATCTACACAGCGATTCCTGAGCCGGGAATACGTCCAAAGTAACCAGTTCGATTTTGCAAAACAGCGCTCTTCTGGTAAACCATCAGGCTGTTTCGGCAGCGGCCTATCCAGCAAAAGGAATTGTTCTGATGACCCGAAAGATGATTATCGACACCGATACGGCTTCGGATGATGCAGTGGCGCTGGTGATGGCGCTCCAAACCCCGGATATCGAGATCGAGGCTATCACGATTGTGGCCGGGAACATGCCCGTCGAGCAAGCCAGCCTCAACGCCCGCTACACCATTGAACTGTGCGGCAAGGATGTACCCGTCTATGACGGCCTGGATCGGCCGCTGACGCGCGCGCCGTACCGCGCCTACTTCTTCCACGGGCCGGACGGCATGGGCGGGATGAATTACCCCGCGCCGAAGCTCCAGCCGCGCCAACAGCACGCTGTCCCGGCCCTGATCGAGACCATCAAGGCCAACCCCGGCATCCTGCTGGTGACACTGGGGCCGCTGACCAATGTGGCGCTGGCCGTCGCGCAGGCGCCGGAGATCGCCGGGATGGTGAGCCGCTGCGTGGTGATGGGCGGGGCGGCCAACACGGTCGGCAACATCACCCCGGCAGCCGAGTTCAACATCTGGTGCGACCCGGAAGCGGCGCGGATGGTCTTCCATTCCGGTTTGCCCATCGAGATGGTCGGTTGGGAACTCTGCCGCGGCGAGGCCAATCTGAGCGAAGCCGACATGCGCTACTGCCGGGAGGTCATCAACACGCCGCTGTCTCACTTCGCCATCGACTGCAACGCCACGGCCATCCAAGCCAACCAGCAGTGGCTCGGTGATCCGGCGCTGGCGCTGCCCGACCCGGTGACGATGGCGGTTGCCATCGACCCGACCATCTGCACACGCAGCAGCCGCCACTACGTCGAGGTCGAATGTGACGGAATCTTCACGCGGGGGATGACCGTGGTCGATCAGCAGGGCGTGGCCGCCAATATTCAAGACCCCAGCGTGGCCGTCTGGGAACAGATTGTGCGGCGCGGTTCGCCCAACGCGACCGTGTGCTGGGAGATCGATATTCCGCGGTGGAAGGCGCTCCTGTACCAGACACTTCAGTAATCTGACTATCCCCACCCCTAAATCCCCTCCCCATTGCATGGAGAGGGGACTTCCAGACCCTTCACCCCCTCTCTGCGAAGCGGAGAGGGGGCAGGGGGTGAGGATACAGCACCGT
>JAEUQZ010000007.1 GCA_016788965.1 Anaerolineae bacterium
AGAAACGGGGATAGCAGCCCCATTCCCTGCCGACATCCCGGACGCCAAGAATGGCGTCCCTACGGAGCAGGTCCCCTTTGAACGCGGCCTGAAGCGGCGGAGCGGGGCTGCTCCGACGGGATGGTGGTACGAAAGGGGCAATTCGACTATAGTTAAGATAGCAGATAATGGGATTCTCAATCATCTGACCAGCAGCGGGGCCTCCGTGACCACATTTGCACTTGATCACTTTTACTACGGCCAGAAGGCTGGACAGCCCGACAGCGAAATGAGTCTGCTGGCGGCGTCCTACGGGGTGTCGCCGGAGGTGGTGGCCGAGGCGACCCGGTTCGGGGCGATCCCGCCGATGCCGGACAACCCGACGGGGTCGTGGGCGCTGGTGCGCGGCCGGCAGCATGTGCCGTTCGTGCTGGTACAGGCGCAGACGTATCCCGCAGGCGGGACGGTGCTGCATTACATCCTGACGGCATCGGATGTGCTGCGGGCAGTGGGCGGCAACCTGAAGGCGCTGGCGGCGCTGGTCGAGGCGGAGATGCCGGTCTTCGAGAAGACGCCGGCCAAGCTGAACCAACTCACGTTCGACCAACCGGAACCGGTCTCGGTGCATGAGCAGGTGGACGACATCCTCGACCTGATGGGGTTCGCCCACAACCAGATCGATCTGATCGACGCGCTGCTGGCGGCGATTGTTCAGGGCGTGCCGCTGGTGGTGCAGGGCGCGCCGAGCGATCTGGACACGCGGGTGAAATTCATCCAGGGTTTGCTGGCGCTGCTGCCGCCTTCGGCGCGGTTCGGGGTCACGTTCTCGACGCACACGCTGGACGCGACCGACGCCGATACGCAGATTCGGTTTTTCGGCGGCGAGCGGGTGTCGCGGCAGACGCTGGTTTACAACTGGCAGAAGGGCCGCGTGGGCGGCAACGAAGTGCCGGATACCTACAGCCGGTTCATCACCAGCCAACTGCGGCTGGACGCGGAACTGGTCACGCAGCGGACGCGGGAACTGACCGGAGTAGCGGCCTGGCGCATCCGGCGCGGGGAAGGTTTGGCCGAGGCGCTGGCGTATGCGGCGAAACGCTTCAAGATCGATGAGGCGCTCGTCAACAACCAGCCGGTCGAAGCGGCGGATGTCTCGAAAATCCTGGCGGATGACCCAACGCTGACGGACGAGTTGAAGCGGCGCTATGTCGATCATCTGCTGGCGTTCGCGCTGGCGCTGGAGGATATGCGGCACGCCGATCCCATCGCGGTGATGCTGCGGCAGCGGCCTGATCTGGAAGCGGCCATTCAGCGGCAGTTCGACGAGGCCATCGGGCAGGGCAAGGCCGGGCTGGTGTATGACGCGCTGGCGCGGTGGATGGGCAACCCGATGGGGCCGGAAGGGGTGAAGTGGGTCGATCTGACGCACCGGGCGACGGTGACGCACATGGAGAGATTGGTTCAGCGGCGTGATCTGGCCGGGATCAATGCTTTCCTGGAGCAGCTTCACCGGGCGAATCCGGGGCTGGAGATCAGCCGGATCGTGCCGCGGGTGATCGAGAAGGTGCTGCCGCTGGCGGTGCGCGACCGCGATCTCTCGCTGACGGTGTTCCTGGTGGGGGTCAATTACCTGGAACTGGATACGCTGCGGCGTTTGCTGAGCGCCCAGCAGTTCACGGCCAATCTGCCGCCGAGCCTGGGACGGCTGGCTCCGTTCATCACGGGGCAGGACGCGGGGCTGGCTCCGTCGGGTCTGCTGGTGGGAACGGCGAGCGATTTTGGGCCGGATTGGAACGCGCCGGTGCTGATCCGGCTGGCGGAGGCGTCAATCCGCGCCGGACGGCCGGATATTGTAGATACGCAGGCGCTGGGCGGGCTGGTCGGGTTGATCGGATCGACGTGGGCGACGCAGTACCGCGAGCCGCTGCGGTGGATCGCGACGAATGTGTCGTCGGACGAGATTCTGACACGGCTGGAGCCGCCGGGGCCGACATATGTGCTGCAACTGCTGCTGGCTTCCGGCGGGTACGATGAACTGGCGGCGGAGATGCTGCATCAGGCGCGGGTGCTGTATGCGGGCGAACGACAGTCGGAGTACGTGCAGGTGATCCAGCAGGTGTTCGCCAGCACCGCCGTCCCGGTGGGGAGCGTGCAGGCACTGCTGGACGCGCTGAAGAACGCGGGGATCCGTTCGCTGCCGCTGATGATGGCTTACGTCGGGGTGCTGGAAGGCAACGGGTGGGCGTCATCGCTCGACGGGGTGGCGGCGGAGGCGACGAAGATTCTGCTGGAGACGCCGGGGATTATCGAGGTTGTGCCGTCGTCGGCGATGATCGCGCTGCTGAAGTTCCATATCAAGCGGCGGGATGTGGAGGATACCATCCGCATCGCGGCGCACACGGCGCGGGTGGCCGCCCGCGATGGGCAGAAGGGCATCGCGCTGATCGGGCGGATGTGCAAGCTGATGGATTGGGATCCGCGGGTGCAGATCGCCGGGCTGGAATTGATGCGGCGGTTTGTGCGGCAGGCTCCCGACGCGGACGCCCGCCGGGCAATCGGCGTGTATGGCCGGGAGTTCGGGACGGCGGTGGGTCAGGCGCTGGAGGCGACCTACCTGGTGCGGCGGATGCTGGATAACGTCGATCTGCTGGAATATGCCGAGTTCCTGCACATCACGGCGGGAATCCTGCATGATACGGCGGTTGCCTATGTGGACAAGAGCCGCATCCCCAGCCTGGGCGCGTTGATGAACAACCTGGAAAGCATGGGTGGCGGGATCGGGCCGGATGACCGGATGTCGCTGGCCGAGGACATGGTGGAACTGGGGCGGACGATCCTGGAACTGGGCAAATACTGGACGGCGGTGCGGCTGCGGGATGATGCGCGTTACATCGACGAACTGCTGCAAAACCGGCGTTCGCCGGCTTCGGCGCTGGATATGTTCTGGATCATCGGGGGATATCTGACGCGGGGGAAGCGGCAGACGCTCGACCTGAAGCGCGTCCTCAGCCAGCATGTCTTCGGCGAACGCTCGGCGATGACGGCGGTGGAAGAGGTCAAGATCACGACGGCGGTGCTGCAAGGCGCGTTGAAGGCTATTCCGGGCATCCGCAAGACGCCGCTCACGTTGGAAGCGATTCAGGGCGAACTGGACAGCCGTTGGGGGGATATCCCGCTGGAGAAGCAGCGCATGGTGGTGCGCGATCTGGCGGCGGACTTCCAGAAGGTGGCCGAGCTGGTGGCGTTGATCGCGGCGGCGGGCAATCCGAAGGCGATGGAAGACAGCGGCTTCGCGCGGAAGCTGGAAGAGGGCAGCCAGCAGCCGAAGAACACCATCGAGTTGTACCGGTTCATCTCTGGGTACTTCCGGGCACGGGCGTAGGGGGAATCCAATACAAATTCCACCACAGTCCCTAAAGGGAGGCTTCGCACAGGCACAGAGGACACGGAGGAATACGGAGGGGGATAAAAACGAGCCGCAGAGGACGCCAAGATCATACGGAGAGGGTGGAAACAATCAGTGGGAATGAGTCGATGAGAGTCACCCGGCTATGAAATGGCCGGGCTAGTGAAAGAACGTCCCCTACAGGGTTCTGGCTGAGTGGGGGCGGTTCCCGCCAATCAGCCAGTCTACCGGTCATCATGAACCCATCCCGTCACACCCGCCAGCGCATCACCCTGGAAATCCCCCTCACCAGCCTGATGAGTCCGACCGCCGCAGCCGCGCCGTTGAAGTCCGGCAGCGCCCCCTGGGAAGCCGACCTCGGCCTCACCGATCTGGTCGCTGCGCTCGCCCCCAATGGACGCTATACCGCCTACGTCCGCCAGACCCTCACTGCCCTCACCACTGACCCGGAGACCATCGGCTGGCGGCAGGCCGTCCTCGCGGATTTCCTCGCCAACCCGCCCCTCGTCGATCAGGCCACCGCGCTGCTGCCCCGGCTGGCCGCCCTTCAGCAGGGCAACGCCCTCCTCGGCAAACGCCAGCGTCCGCTCCTGCTGGAAGTCGCCGATCACCTCGCTGAACTCGACTCCTTCGTCCAGGTGGCCGAAACCCTCCACGCCGCCCTGACCAATGCCCGACTCGATTCGCCCGCCCTCACCCGCCTCCGCAATGATCTGGCCGCGCTCGTCGCCAACCCGGATTTCCAGTCCCTCCGCGATGACCTGCCCGGACTTCGCGCCCCGCTGGAACGCATCCGCAGCCTGACCATCGGCATCAACCTGGATGTCGAACTCCGCCCGATCTCCGCCCTGCTGCTCGCCATCAACGACCACAAACTGGCCGAGCCGCAGTCCTGGCTTGTCCGCGCCATCGGCGGCCGCCGGGACGACCAGGATGAAACCGGCATCGCCCCGCTCCATCCCATGCCCGAAGACCCCACCCAACGCCCCCTCTACCCGCTCTATCAGGACCTCGATAAACTCCTGACCCAGGTCGCCCAGCCCGTCTCCAAAGCCTTGACCCGCTATGCCCGCGCGGGTGGCTCCTCCTTTGCCCACCTGGAATTCGAGTTGGCCTTCTTCACCGCGGCCGCCCGCCTGGCGCTGTCGCTGCGTTCGCGCGGCCTGCCCATCTGCCAGCCGGAAATCGCCCCGTCCGACGACCGCCGCATCCAGATCGACGACCTGCTTAACGCGGCTCTGGCGATCCGACCCGCCGAGCAGCCTGTGCCCAGCGCCGTCGATTTCGGCCCCGACGGCCGCATCGCCGTCCTCACCGGCCCCAACAGCGGCGGCAAGACCACCTACCTCCGCGCCGTCGGCCTCGCCCTGGTCATGGCCCAGGCCGGATTGTTCATCACCGCTTCCCGCGCCCACCTCAGCCCGGTCGATGCCATCCTGACGCACTTCCCTGCCCTGGAAACCCGCCAGCAGGGCCGCCTCGCCGAAGAAGCCCTGCGCCTGCGCGATATCTTCCAGCGAGCCACCCGCCGCAGCCTCGTCCTGCTCAACGAGACCTTCTCCAGCACCGCCTCCGGTGAAGCCGTCTATCTCGCCTACGACATCCTCGGCGCGCTCCGCGCCCTCGGCCTCCGCGCCATCTTTGCTACCCACCTCGTCGAACTGGCCGAGCGCCTCCCCGATATCGAAGCCACTGTCGAAAGCGACTGCCGCCTCTTCAGCCTCGTCGCTGGCGTCCACCTGGACGACTCCGGTCAGGCTGTCCCCACCTACCGCGTCGAGCGTGGACAGCCCCTCGGTCGCAGCTATGCCCGCGACATCGCCCAGCGCCACGGCATCACCCTCGACCAGCTCCTCGCCTCCCGCCCCCCTCCGCCCTAACCTTTGCGCCCATTGCGTCTTTGCGGTCGAATCTCTTCTGGTCTTGGCGTCCTTGGCGTCTCTGCGGTTCAAATTGCATTGGATTTTCATCGTGGAGTGTGATGCCATTGCATAGCGACTTTGCGGTTCAATGCGTATTTCGTCTTTCCTAATCCCTAACCCCCAATCCCTGATCCCTCTTCTCTATCTTGGCGCATTGACGCATCCATCCCTATAATGCTGTATAGCGATGCAGCGTTCATCTGAGGGAACAATCCGCATGGATGTCGGAGCCGAATTCAGCCACTATCGAGTCATCGAGCATATCGGGCGCGGCGGCATGGCCGATGTCTGGTCGGCGCGGGATAAACGCCTGAACCGTACTGTCGCCGTCAAGACCATCCTGCGCGACCTCTCACCGGAGTCCGACCCCTTCCGCCTCTTCGAGCAGGAAGCCCAGACCATCGCCCGGCTGGAACACCCCCACATCCTGCCCATCTACGACTACGGCGATTACGAAGGCCGCCTCTACATCGTCATGCGCTTCGTTACGGGTGGCTCGCTTGAAGACCTGCTCTCCAGCGGCCCGCTGCCCACCGATCAGGTCGTTCGCCATGCCCGCGCCATCGCCGGGGCGCTGGACTACGCCCATACCAACCAGGTCATCCACCTTGACCTCAAGCCCTCCAACATCCTGCTGGATAGCAACCAGTCGTCCTATCTGGCTGATTTCGGTCTGGCCGCCGTCCTGGGGCCGGAAGGCCGCGCCGCCAATCCCGGCTACGGCACGCTCCTCTACATGGCTCCCGAACAACTCACGGCGGGCGAGATCGACCACCGCGCCGATATTTACAGCTTCGCCATCCTGCTCTTCCAGATGCTCAGCGGTGAACTCCCCTTCGATGCCACCACCTCGCTCGCCCTCAAGCAGCTTCAGTGGCAGGAAGAGATGCCGGAGATCACCCGCATCGATGATGAACTCGCCGAGATGCTCACCCCCGTGCTGCGCCGGGGAACCGCCCTCGATCCCGGCGAACGTCCTGCTACCCTCATGGAACTAGTCACAGAACTCGAAAATACCCTCGGCCAGATGCGCGGGACGCTGGCCGCCGCCTCCGGCGGTCTCCCCGATGATTACGTCGGCTCGATGACCATCGACCTCAGCGGCGTCGCCACCATGGCCGACCAGTCCGCCATCGCTCGCCGCGAAGCCGCGGACATCTACGAACGTGCCCGCCGCGCCTGGGCGCACGGTCAGGGACGCTTCCTGCTCGGCGTGACCCACTTCATGGTCATGAACGATGTCTATATGCACGCCGAAGAAGAAGGCATCCAGGTCGATGAAGCCGGCCTCCAGATGCTCCTACGCGGGGCGCTCGAATACGATGTCGAAGTCGATTACTGGTGGAACAAGCTGGATAACGACAACCGCCGTTGGGTTGCCCTCCATGCCATCCGCAGCGAGAGCGCCCCGGCCCGCACCCGCGCCCTCTACCGCCTGGAGACCATCCCCGATAGCGATCCACCGCGCATCCCCGGACTGGTCGCTCAGGCGCTCTCTGCCGAAACCAACGACGAGGCCAAACGCGCCGCCATCCAGGTCCTCGGAACCCGCGCCAAACGCGGCCTGCCCGCCGCCGCCAGCGGGAGCTTCCCGGCCTTCCAGCCCCAGGGCTTGACCGGACGGCTGCTCACCGTCCGCACCCGCGAGGACATTCAACTCCTGCTGCCTTCAGACTGGCGCGACTCGGTCTACTCCGAAGACATCGACGGCCTGCTGGCCGATATCGCCCTCGGCGATCCATCGCCTGCCGCCGCTGAACTGGCCGCCCGCACCGTCGGGCGCATTCGTTCGCTGGCCGCCGTCCGCAAAATTGCCGAAGCCCAGCGCGGCGGCTCCGCGAAGGCGCTGCGTGCCCTGGCCCTCGTCCGGGATGAAGCCCCTTCGCTGCCCTCCATCGTCAGCCCACGCGCCCGACTGTACGCCTGGCTGGATAACACCTGGCGGCGGCTCACCGATGACCCCCTCCGCAACGTTCGCCGCTTCGTCTATGCCCTCATCGGCGCGGCCGTGGCGATGGGCGGTTACGTCTTCGTCACCTTCCGCAGTGAGATGATCTTCAACGCCGAACGCTGGGGACGTACCATCTCCATCGGCCTGACCTTCGGCATGTTCATCGCAATTCTGGCAATCCTGGCCGGGGAACTTCCTGCCCGGTTGCGCGGCTTCTGGCCCGGATGGGCACGCCTGCTCGTCAGCGGGATCATTGGCCTGCTTTGGGGAACCTTCACCTGGGGAGCCTTCACCTGGTTCTTCCTGAACTATCCCCCCAACTGGGAGGTCATGTTCTACGCCGGGTTAGGAACCATGCTTGGCTTTGTGCTGGCAGCCCTGTTCAACCTGCGCGGCTGGGCCGCCGTCCTGCTGACCGCCATCACCACCTTCCTGCCGATCCTGATCTTCTTCCGCTTCTACTGGACGGGGGAACTGCCCATACCACTGCCCATCTCTGCCGAGGTGCAGGCCAATCCGGTCGCCATCATGTACTTCGATGTCGAGCAGCAGGTCTTCACCGTGGCGCTGCCCGTCGTCCTGCTCATCGCCCTGGGCGGCCATGCCCAGAGCTTCTGGAAGGATATTCAGGCACTCTGGAATGTCTGGCGCGCTTCCCGCGCCAAATCCACCCCCTGAATCTTATGAGCGGGGTGTGATCTCTCTCGAAAATAGACGCCCTCCCGCAGGAGTGTCGTAGCGTGTAGCTGTTCATCCGCACCAAATCCGAAACTTCAAAGAATGGGATACCCCTGAAGTGAGTCCCGACGAGGTAAGGACGATGGGCAAGAGAAACTATCTTATCGAGGGAGTCTCCGGCACGGGCAAAACCTCGGTATGCCATGAACTGCGCCGGCGCGGTTACGCAGCCATCAATGGTGACAGAGAACTGCGCTGCCAGGAAAACTCAATGACTGGCGAGGAAATCGAACACGTTGGCCTCGGCGTCCCAACCGTTTTATCTCCCGAAATCCGTCACGCACATCACATTTGGGATGTAGAAAAAGTACGGAGGTTGGCCGCAAGTCAGGACGACGAAGCCACTTTCTTCTGTGGTGGTTCTAGAAATTTCAAGCAGTTCATAGATCTTTTTGATGAAATCTTCATCCTGGACGTTGATGCAGAGACGCTTAATGAACGGCTCGACAACCGTCCTGATGATGACTGGGGCAAGAGCAAGAGCGAGCGGAAACTCATCCTACGTTTACACGCCACAAAAGAAGACCTACCCAGCAGCGGCATCGTAATAGATGCAACGCAGCCGCTCGGTAGTGTCGTGGACGAAATTCTTAGCCATGTCCGAGGTAAGGACCCGTAAGAACGGGTTTTCCGGTTCGAGTCATGGCAAAGCGACAAAGGCCGGGAAGTTATTCTTTATTCGAACCCGAAACCCCCTCGAGGGTCTCTGGATTATTTTTTCATCACACAACCACTGAAAGACTCATTCCGAAAGCTCTCAGTCCCATTAATGCTCCTTTCCAGTAATGTTTCTCAAAGCGGCTGCCGCCCCAAAAGCCAGTTCTTTTTCTTTGAGGGCGTTCTTCAGTGTTTTAACCGCTCGTTCATCCTTAATCTCGCCTAGCAAAGATACAGCTTCGTCGCGACCTTTTTCTGCCTTGCTCTCAACGAGTTCGATCAACTTATCTACAATGCTCGGCTCCGCCTGCACAGCTCGGAAAAACCCCCTCAATGCGACGGATGCGCTTTGTCGCACAAATGCATATCTGTCTTGAAGCGCGTCAATCAGTGGATCGACGGCTTCGGGCGACTCAAGATATCGCAAACCTTTGGCGGCGGAGCTGCGAATGATCGGATCTTCATCCTTCAGGGCTTTGATGAGGACGGGACTCGCGTCTTGAACCACTGCTGGACCGATTTTCCCTAACGCTTCTGCTGCTTGCGCCCGTAAGATTGCTTTGCGTTCGGCGTCCTCAATTACACTAATAAGCACGGGCGTTGCCACACTCGTTTCCCCGATTTTGCCGAGAACGTAGGCGCTGCTGATAAAAAGACGCGAACTCTGGTCAGCCATGAACTCACTCAAAGCAGGCACAGCTGGTTTACCCACACTAAGAATCGTTTCAATACAATCGCCGCTCAAAAACGTCATGTCTTCGGCCAATTGCTCCTCGAGTTTGAATATTTGCATCAGCCCAGGAACAGCAGGGGCGCCTATGTCTCGCAGCGCTTCCACCGCCTGCTTTCTGTCTTCGCGCCCGCTCTTGGAATCGGCAAGAATCTTTAGCCACTGGCGCATTGATTTGCCGTTGTAATCCGGATCCTCTCCAGGCGGCAGGCCTTCCAAAGCCGATTCGGGCGTCGTAAACGCCCGGACAAACATCTTCGCCGTATCGTTGAGGGCGTCGCAACGCAGCGCCTGTTCGTAACAACCCTTCGCCTCCGGGCAGGATTTGACGTTGCGATGATCAACGTTGTCTTCGGGGTAAAACGACTTGTATGTCAGGGAACCGAGCATCAACCATATGCCGGACAATTCTCTGTCTGGAGCCTTGGGCAGTGCGGCAGCCGCTTCCGCGCAAAAAGTCTTGAGCACATCCGGCGGGTATAGAGTCTTGTGACTCTGAACAATCGCCGTCCACAATTGCCCAATCTGATCATTAAGGCGGGATGGATCGGCCCTCAGAGTTGTCGTTTTGTCCAACACCGCCAACGCTGTAAGCGCCGCCTGAGCAACTTCCGCCCATTGGGACTGCGACAGGCGCTTTAGCTTTGGAACTGCCTGCTCAATTCCCAATTCGCCCAGCACATTGATCGTGTCTGCCAGCTTTGGCACGTCGTCGCTATGCTCCAATATTTCCAGCAAATAAGGCACGGCTTTTTGACCCATCCTCCTGAGTTGCTCCAAAGCGGGATTTTTCCCCAGAATATCTCTACGTCCCAGGTCAGCGAGCAGGGTTTGAACATCGGCGCTTTTCGCAGTCCCAAACTCATGCAGAAGCGGATTAGATCCAGCCTCAGTCTCCTCACCCCCCAACTCCCTCTCCATTGCATGGACAGAGGGAGTCGGACGCAAAGGGATGGGGGTGAGGATAAATCGATCAGGCGCATTCTGTTCAATGTGTCTATCAGGACTCTCATTGGGATCGCGCCTGGTTTCGTCGGTTTGAACACCGCCGTCTTTCGCGGCCTTAGAACCGCCTTGCTTGGATTCATTCTCGCTCGTCCGACCAAACAACTTTCTTAGGAAATCCATCTTTCTCTCCTTTTAATGGGGAAATCAAATCAACATCGAATCATTGTAGGAGCGACTCACACGGGTCGCCCGTGCAAGAATCATTCGCATTTGGATTCTTTCCTCTACGAGAACAAAGATTGAATGAAGAATAAGATGCCAATCCATAACATAATCGACCCGCTCAAAGCATACAATAACCGCGTTCGCCTCCAGCCGACCAGATCAGGTAGATAGAAGCCTTTTGCCAGTTTCCACTACCATGTCCATTCGCAAATACCGCTGAGCATCTGGATCAGACCGAAAACTGCAAAGAGCAACCAGAACCAATCTATCATTCAGATTCCACATCCCTCCACAGTCCCCTGTGTCCTACTCTCTCTGCATGACCTTGGCGTCCTTGGCGTCTGTGCAAAGCCTCCCTTATGAGGTTTGACAGGTAGTGGGCGGGCGGACATGCGGGCGAGGACGCCCTTAGTCCGCCCCTACGAACCACGATACGCATTACCGAACATGCTCGTCAAAATTCATTAGGGATCGGCGGTTCGTTTATTCCTCGTATTCCTTTGCGTTCTCTGTGTCTCTGTGGTGGAATCTCCCCACCTCACACCTTCGAGTACAGCCGCCCGCCGAATTCCGCCACCAGCTTATCGTCCAGGTCGTCGGCGTAGCCCATCACCAGGTTGATGATCTGGTTGGCCTCGTTGCCGTCCAGCCCTTCCAGCGGGCGCTCGCTGAACACGTAGATCACATCCAGATGGATTCCGAAGGCTGCGTTGGTCAATTGGAGATTCATCTCCAGCAGCCGCCGATACAGCGGCAGCAGTCCACTGATGGGGATATGCACAATCGGCGACAGCACCTGGAGGTAGCCCACCCCGTCCTGCTGCGCCACGAACACCTCGATCACCGCCGACCCCCGCTGGAAGCTCCAGCCGTAGCCGGAGTCCGTCGGCATCCGCATCTTCACCGGGTCCATGCCGATGCTGGCAAGGATCTGCTCCACCGTCCCGGCATACATCTCCAGCGTCGGGCTGGAAGGCCGGTTGCCCCGTCCTCGAAAGTTCAACATGATCTCGCCCCCACTTCCATAGACCGCCCGGCTTAGCGCACCGTCACCGGGCGTCCGCAGCGCAAACACGTCCCTTTATGGAAGCCAACCGTGGCATTGCAGTGCGGGCAGGCCATCCGGTTCGTTTCCACGTAAAACACCTTCATCCAATCCTGCTGTAATCGCACCACATTCTCGGCATTCGGATGCAGCCCGCCGCAGTGTTCGCAGTAGTACCCCCCTGCCGAAAAAGCCCGGCTGTAAATCCCGCAGTGGACGCAGTACACCCGTCCGCCTTCCATCGCCTCCTGCCGGAACAGATCGACCTGATTGCGAATGGTCGTGATGTGCAGCCCATACATATAGTTCGATGAACTCGATGTATTGCGAGTCATCATACCCACGAGATGCTGGCGGTCATCCAGAACAGGGGAGCCGCCCGCATCAGTCAGTTCCGTGAAATCGGTCGGGAACCACCCGGTGACCATCACCTTCTTGGTCGAGCGGCGACGCCCCCGGACAATCGTCCCCCTCGGCCCGACCACCGTCAGGAAGGTGTCTTCGACCACATTCGGCAGCGGCGAGATCGGGATCAGATCCGTCACCTGTTGATCGACATAGATGAACGCCAGATCGTATTCCGGGAAGGATCGCACCACGTAGGCATCCAACTGCCGCCCCGTCGCCAGTTCGATCACCACCCGGTCCTGCCCGCCGACCACATAGCGCGTCGTCGCCAGCAATCCGTCCCGCGTCACGAAGAAAGCCGTCCCCGGCCCGTTCGGTCCCCCGATGACCGTCGCCACATGGTGCAGGCTGATCCCGGCCTGCGGCGTCGGCGGTGTCAGCGGCCCCGTTCCCGGTGAACGTGTCGGTTGCGTCGGCGCAAACGGACTGCTCGACCCGCTGGGAGTCGGCGCACCCCCGCCGGGGAACGTGTTTGGCGCGACTATCGGCGGCACGACCGGATACGTTCCGGTTGAACTGGCCGTGGTGGGCGCTGGCGGCATGAACTGGGACGCCAGATACGCCTCGTAAATCTGCCGCACCTGCGGGTTGTTCGGATCGGCAGCCATGGCTTCGACATAGTAGCCGCGCTTCTCGACCGGCTCATCCGTCACCTGCGCCAGCCACAGCAGCGCCACCGCCCGCATCGCGCCCGTGATCTGTGGGTCGCGCAGCGCGATCCGCAGCAGACGGACGCCTTCATCGCGCCGCCCCGCCTTGAGTGCTTCTATTCCCTTTTCGACCGACTGTACCGACATACGGCCGCCACCCAGTTTGAGGACAATCTACGATAATTATACCCAATGAAACCTTTCAACAGAATTTCTCTGCTCTGTGTCCTCTGTGTCTCTGTGGTTCAATCCGCATTGAATTTTCTCCGCCCTCACTCCCACCGCACCCATTCCGCCCCCGGATTCTGCTGCCCGGCCAACCGTACCACCTGAACCCAGGTGATTCCCGGCTTCAGATCAAGCATTTGCCCATCCACCGTCCGCAGGCCGATCAGCCCATCCCGCGCCGGACGCACCCACCGCCCACCGGTGCGCTGCCCATCGCGGAACAGCACCGCCTCGCCTTCCCCGGCCAGCCGGATGTCGATGCTGTAGCTGGTCACGCCCTCCCACTGGCTTTCCACGATATCCGTGTCCTGATGCTCCGCGTACACCACCACCACATTCGCCGCCGTGATCGGCTGGAGCGTATTCCCGTCCAGATGCGCCATCCCATCCGCCGTCCGCCGGTACACCCCCAGCGCCGCGTCATACTCCCACACGACCCGCGTCGCCGGATAGCGCACATCGATCCGCCGCCCATCCGCGCTGCCGCCAAGCGGCAGCGTGTTGGAGAACGTCAGCCCGTTCAACGCAGGCCGGAGTCCATTGCCCTGCTGCGCCGCCAATTCCCACAGTGCCGCCAGATTCACGAACAGATTGTGCGGCGCTTCGATAGTCTCGTCGCGCCAGGCATACGGCAGCCCATAGGCCACCGCCTTGTACAGCCGCCCGGCGAAGTCGGCCGCGTTCAGCCGCGACTCTACGCCCGTACTCGCCCCAGAAAAGATCAGCAGCCCCTGGAACATCGGCGTGAGTTCCAGGTCGATCAGCCTCGCGCTGCGGATCGACCCCACCCGCGTCGGAGCCTGCCCGTAAAACACCGCCGAAAAGCGCGTCAATCCCCCCTCGACCAGATGCTCGAACACCATATCGGCGCTGCCCAGCCCGGCCTGCGGCCGCACCAGCGGCGGCGCGTTCGAGATTTTCACCACCATCGGCCGTCGTTCCAGATCGCCAGGATTGGCCGCAGGCTGTCCCGTCAGCGGATTGATCCCCGCCGCCGCTAGATTCTCAACGATTGCCGCGCCGACTTCGGCTGTACCATCAGAGTCAGCACTGGGAGACACGACCGCCGTCGGCGCTGCTGGCGCGACGCACGCCAGCGCCGCTGCCGCCAGCATCAGCAGAACCAGCAGGGGATGGACGCGGAACGCCATAGGCATCTCCTCGGATCGATCAGGAGCAGTGTCACATTCATTATAGTCGGCCTGAATTGTCCTGATCGGCAAATCTGTGTAGAATGCACTTTGGTTGACGCGAACGATAGGCGCGGGCTATAATGACCCTTACGGCTTCGGTCTGCCCATCTTATCACTTCGAGAATTTGTCGTTAATTGTGGCCGAGCATTGGCGCTTGTGCAGGGGGTTTAGATGCCGCTGAAAGGCGAATTACGGGATTTCAGCACCACCCAACTGCTGAATC
The DNA here is from genome assembly GCA_016788965.1 of Anaerolineae bacterium. Taxonomy (GTDB): domain Bacteria; phylum Chloroflexota; class Anaerolineae; order Aggregatilineales; family Phototrophicaceae; genus CFX2. Next base: position 14,305 of record JAEUQZ010000007.1, read on the forward strand.
TGATCAACCTGGCTGGCAAGACCGGCACACTCTCCATTTTCCAGGCCAACCGTACCGGCCAGATGGAAGAGGTCAACGGCAAGAAACGCGAACGCATCGAAACCGGACAGGAACGGGCGCGCGTCTCCTTCAAGAGCGGCAAGCTCATCTTTGCCGCCATGCAGGGGCAGGAAGGCCACCTCGTCTCCGTCCTTAACAAGGCCGGCAAACTCACCGACGATCAGGCCCGCATCATCCGCGAACGTGCCCGCAACACCAGCGATAAAGCCCTGGCCCTCCTGCTGATTAACGCCAACTACGTCAGCCAGACCGATGTCATCAACTGCATCCAGCAGCACATCCTCGATGTCGTCTACAACCTGATGACCTGGAACCTGGAACCCTTCCGCTTCGAGGATAACCTGCTCCCGCCCAATGACCGCATCCAGGTCCCCATCGACCTCGAAAACGTCATCATCCAGGGCGCGCGCCGCATCAAAGAAATCGAGGAACTCACCCAGCACCTCCCTAACCTGGACATGGCGCTCAAGTTCCCCGAAAATCCCAAAGAGAAGTTCAAAGGCATCCACCTCAGCGTCGAAGAATGGCGCGTGGTATCCTTTGTCAACGGCAAGAACTCCATCCGGCAGATTGCCAAAGCCAACAATATGTCGGAAGTGGAAATCCGCCGGGTGGTCTATGGACTGGAACAGGCCGGTTTGGTAGAACTTGTCAAACCGCCGGGCATGGATCAGGCCATGAATGCCATGCAGCGCCGACGTCCAACCCAGAAGCCACAGGTGCAGGCTGCCGTCGTCAACCGGCTCATCGACAAGATTCGGTCTATCTAGTCCCTGAGGGGCGACTCCGCGGAAAGAGTGAACACAGCCTATGCAAACTGTCAAAATGGTGATTACAGGCCCGTTCAGCGCCGGCAAGACCGAATTCATCCGGTCGATCAGTGAAATCGAAGTGGTTTCCACCGAAAAAGAAATCACCACCGACGCTGAGCGCCGCGTGAAGGATGCGACGACCGTCGCCATGGACTTTGGCCGCATCACAGTCGATGACGACCTCGTGCTGTACCTCTTCGGTACACCCGGCCAGCGCCGCTTCGACTTCATGTGGGAAATCCTGGCCGAAGGCATGCTCGGCTTCGTCGTCATGGTCGATAGCTCCAAGCCGGAAACCTTCCGCGAAGCCAAGAGCATCCTGGAAACCTTCCGCGCTTATGCGCCCACCCCTTATGTTGTGGCCGCCAATAAGCAGGATCACCCGGATGCCTGGACCACCGAGGATTTGCGTATCGCGCTCCGCATCGAAGAGGGCGTCAAGCTCCTTCCCTGCGTAGCTAAGGACAAGGAAAGCGTCAAGAACGTCCTGCTGGAACTCCTCTACTCGATCCTGGAGGAGATGGACGCCCAGCAGTAGTTCGCCGCTTCCCCAGGCGTCGTGCATCAGAGGCGTCACTGTGCCAGTTCTCGTCACCGATCAAGGGACGATTCATTACCAGACCTACGGTCGCGGGCGTCCCGTCCTTCTGTTGCATGGATGGCTCGGTTCCTGGACGCTCTGGCGGCGCACCATTGAGGAACTTGGCAAGGACTTCCGCACTTACGCCCTGGATTTCTGGGGTTTTGGCGACTCTGGCGACCAGGGCGCGGATTTCTCCGTCGATAACTTCGTCAGCCTCGTCAACCAGTTCATGGATCGCCTCGGCATCGTCAAGGCTCCCCTGGTCGGCCACTCCATGGGCGGAACCGTCTCGCTCGCCTCGGCCATCCGCCAGCCGGAAAAAGTCGTCAAAGTCATCGTCATCGGCTCCCCCATCCACGGCTCATCCCTCAGCCCCCTCCTGAAGATCGCCGGCCGCCGCAACTGGATCGGCCTGGCCGAGAACGCCCCCTTTCTCTTCGATACCTTCATGAGCGGCCTGAAGGTCTCCCTGCGCGGTTATTCCTACCTACTCTCCAAAGACGGCAAAACCCTCAGCCAGATGTTCCAGAACGACCTCTCCAAGCTGACCGTCGGCCCCTTCTTCGAGAGCATCGCCACCCTGCGCCAGACCGACCTCCGCCCCCGGATGCGCGAGGTCAAGCTGCCTGTCCTCGGCATCTACGGCAAGAACGACCTCATCGTCCATCCCAACCAATCCCAGGTCCTCAAAGAGTACGCCCCTCAGAGCCAGATCGCCTGGTTCGAGAATTCCGGCCACTTCCCCATGCTGGATGAACCCGAACGCTTCTACAAGAGCGTCCGCGACTTCCTCCTCAACGGCTGACCCCCAACTTCTCGGCATTCGCCCACCTGCTCGCCCGCATCATGCTATACTGCTGATTGGAGTGTGTCCCGACACCTCTGTATGATCTTTGCGCTCTTTGCGTCTTTGCGGTTCAATCCGTATTGGAATTCTCATCGTTGGGCGAGATGCCATTTCATAGAGACTCTGCTCTGTATATCCCTCACACCCTCCGTATGATCTTGGCGCTCTTGGCGTCTTGGCGGTTCAATTCGTATTGGAATTTTCGTCGTTGGGTGTGATGCCCGTGGATAGCGTCTCTGTGGTTCAATGTCTGGGGGAATAGCATGTACCGCTACGTGATTGAAGACACGCGCGATGTGCCGCCGTTCAACGAACCGGCCAGCAAATTGACCGTGGGCACGTCGCAGTTGACCTTCCAGCAGGAAGAAATCCTCGCCCGCTACTTCAAAGGGGAGATGGAACTCGGCAATACCTTCCAGAACGATGAAGAGGTCAAGTTCATCAGCCCCGGCGAGGCCATCGTCTACCGCGACAACCTCTGGTTCGATGCCGAGTTCTTTGAATACTTCATGGATCACGCCCGCCGCGCGGGTCGGGCCTGCCGCGCTGCTTTCTCTGCCGACGATAAAGCTTTACGCTCCTATGCCCTTCCCCTGACCACCTGCTTCGAGGAAGCCTTCGACTCCCAGGGCAGCCCCATTTACCTGATCGACCTCTGGTACTTCCCCAACGGCTACACCGACGACATCACCCCCGTCACCGTCCCCAGCGGCTATAAAGAGAAGGGCTTCTACAGCGTCCCCGACTTCATGGCCCAGGATCGAGGCGACCTCACCCACTATCTGGCCGAACGCGCCGTCCTCTCCATCGAAAGCTGGGTGCATATCTACTACGCCAGCGTCATCTTCGGCGTCTTCTCGCGCGGCAGTCGCTTCGAGGAGAAGATCAAGACCCACAACTTCGTCGCCCTCAAGCTCCTCTGGCGCGGCATCATCGAGCAGCGTCAGGTCTTGACCACCTCCACCGTCGTCCGCGTCGGCAAAAACTGCACCATCGACCCGTCGGCCATCATCAACGGCCCCACCACCATCGGCGACAACTGCACCATCGGCCCCGGCGTCGTCATCGACAACTGCGCCATCGGCGATAACGTCAACATCTCCCAGGGCTGCCAGTTGATGCTCAGCAGCGTCGCCAATAACTGCTTCCTGCCTTTCCGTGCCGCCCTGTTCATGACCACCATGATGGAAAACTCCATCGTCGCCCAGAACACCTGCTTGCAGATGTGCGTCATCGGCCGCAACAGCTTCGTCGGCGCGGGCAACACCTTCACCGATTTCAACCTGATCGGCGAAAAAGAACCTGATGGCCGCGTCGTCCCCCGTTCCATCAAAGCCACCAACGTTACCGGCGCGGTCGAAGAGGTCGGCCAGACCGTGCTGGGCAGCGCCATCGGCCACAACTGCCGCATCGGTTCCGGCCTGATTGTCTTCCCCGGCCGCATGATCGAATCGGATGTCATCCTCTTCGCGTCACCGCAGCGCCGAGTCGTCTCTCGCAATGTCAGTTATGAGGAAAGTGACCACCACACCGCCGACGTAGCCGCCGGCGCCCACCAGCGCCAATATCCCCGCGCCTCCGAACGTCGCCAGGGAGAAATGACCTGGGAACGCTGGTGATCGCTTATCGGAGGGATCGGGGTCACAACGATTCTTGAAGTCCCTCTCCATGAGAGAGATGGGATTTGCTGAATGCCGATCAGTCCGCTGGTGATGTCCAATCCCGATCCATCTGGGCGACGCTGCGCTTGCCCTCCGCCACCATCGCCAGGACCTTGCGCTTGAACACCCCTGTCTAGTTCTTGCAGCCTATCTCTCGCTCCTTACGCTCAGTCTATCGGACATTTTTTGTGTCCGCCAAACTGGGGTAAGGTCAAGCCCCTTCTCCATGAAATGGGGATGGGACGCTTCACAGGGGATGGGGATCAATATGCATGATTCAACAATACCCCGATTCTACTCCCGACATGAGATTTCTCAGAGAAGGAGTTGCATATGCGGATCGAATTCGTATAATTCTGCGAGAAAATCTACAGAAATCTACCAAAAACGACAGGTCATATGACACCACCCAGCCAACCCAACCTCTCCGTCGGGCGCAACCTCAAGATCGGATTGTTCCATCTTGGTTCCGGCATTGCTGATGTCATCGCGACCGGGGTCTGGAACCGCGTGATGATCAGCGACCTGGGCTACGCGGCCACGCCCGTCGGGCTGCTGGTCAGCCTGCGCTACTTCCTGGCTCCGCTGAGCGTCTGGGCCGGGCGCATGTCCGACCAGCGCGTCATCGGCGGCTACCGTCGCCTGTTCTGGATTTGGCTGGGGCGCGGCATGATGGTGGTCAGCAGCATCCTGCTGGGCTGGATCACCGGGCTGCTGACGGCGGGCGGCGGCGCGGCCGGCATGGCCGGGCAAGACCTGCCCCACTGGATCGGCATCGGCCTGGCGCTGCTGATGTTCAGCGTCGGCTCGGCCATCTCCGGCAGCACCTTCCTGGCGCTGATCTACGACCGCGCCCCGGAACACCAGCGCGGGCGCGCGATTGGCATCGTCTGGACGTTCCTGATGGCCGGCTACGCGGTCGGCGGGTTCGCGCTATCGCGGCTGCTCCCCTCCCACGCCGAAGGCCAGGCCATCCAGTTCACGCCGGAGACGATCCTCAATCTGTTCGTCATCGCCAGCCTGATGATGGCCGGCCTCTGGTTCATCTCACTGGTCGGGGAAGAACGCCGCGCCCAACCCGGCGAAGCCGCCCGCGTCAGCGGCCAGCAGGAATACACCACCTCGGCCGTCGCCGATCTCAGGCTGGCGCTCAGCCTGCGCCCGATGCGCTTCTTTATGATCTATCTGGCCGTGTCGATGTTCTTCGCCTTCTCGCAGGACCTGATCCTGGAACCCTTCGGCGGGCAGGTCTTCGGCATGGATGCCAGCATCACCACCCGCTTTACCGGCTACTGGGCGTCGATGGCAATCGTCGGCACGGTGGCCTTCATCTTCCTCTCGCGCCGCTTCAAGTCGCTGACCAACACGGTGCTGTCCTATGCCGGGGCCGGTTTGCTGCTGCTGACCTTCGCCCTGTTCGCCTATGCCGCCTTCACCCAGCAGCGCCCACTGGTCACGCCGGGGCTGATCCTGCTGGGACTCGGCCTGGGCATCTGGAACGTGGGCACGCTCGGCCTGATGATGGACATGAGTCCGGCTGGCCGCGCCGGGACGTTCCTGGGATTCTGGACGCTGGTGGTGACGCTGGCGCGGGGCGGCGGGGTCGCCAGCGGCGGCATCCTCCGCGACCTGGGGCTGAGCCTGACCGGCAGCGTCCCGGCGGCTTATGGCATCGTCTTCGCGCTGGGGGTCATCGGCCTGGGGCTGTCGATCTACGCGCTGCGGCAGGCCAATATCAAAGCCTTCAAAGCGCAGCAGACCCAACCGGAAACCGCCGCCGTCCTCGCTGGTGCGATGGATTAGGGTACGTCACCATACTCCGGCTTGCTTATCGAGTCGTATTGGGAAATTTCATTAATCCAGAGGAATTCCCCACACCCGAATATCTGCTCCAACTGTCAACAAATATCGACCATCTGCGCTGAATGTGGGTGGTGTGAAAGTGCCGCTTCCGATATCGATAGCAGCTATCACGCGTATCTCAGGTTCGTTTGCATCCCAGAACTGTAGCCTTGTGGATGTACCGCTTGCTACTGCCAAGAGACTGCCATCTGGGTTGAATCCGGCTACGCCTCCCCCGGTAGGCACACCGGCCTGTCCTAACAACTTACGCTTTTCCACATCCCATACCCAAATCGTGTCTTGTAACTGGTCATTCTCACCAGCAGTAGCCACAAATTGGCTCGACTTGGAAAAATACATGCGGAAATGTGAGCCGCCGCCATTCAACATCGCAGATTCTGAACCGTCGGCTGTATCCCAAAACACAACGATGCTTCTGTTTTCTGAGACATCACGTCCATACTGCCAATCGCGCCAATTTGCCCAGATGAGATGTCCATCGGGACTGAACCCGAAACCACTCAGTTCGGTATTCTCCGGCTTGTCAAACTGGTAAGCTATTATGCCAGCAGAGATATCCCAAACGGAAAAGCCTCCCGCGCTCACCGTTAGCAGCAGCGAACCATCTGGGCTGATGCGTGGGTACGGAAGTGAGTCCGCTTGTTCTACGCTGAGAATTTCACTTTCACTGGTTATCTCTCTCACGATAACAGCGCCATTTTTGTTAAGTGTCACAAGTAGCCGTAAATCATCATCAACTTCCTCCCAGATTTGGTCAGAATCGAGAGTATATTCCCTTATCACTTCACCTGTTCCAACATCCCAGAACGCATAGTTTCCATAGAAGTCTGACACCATCAGACGAGAGTTATCACGATTGAATTTGACCTGTGTCGCTTCAAAACTGACGCCAGCAAGCGTTGATTGGGGGTCAAGTGAGGGAAAATCCAGCAATCGAATAAGGCCATCGTTCAGCACCAAAGCAAGCAAACTGGAATCGGCGTTGAAAGACGCAGTAACGAAACGATTGTCTGTTCCTTGCCAACTTGCCAAGACTTCGAGTCTATCAAGATTATCAGAACCAATCGTTTCAGATGAAGAAATGTCCTGATCCTGGGCTGATAGTATCCCAAGTGAAAACAGAAACAAAAATGCAAGCCCAATCGATCGTCTCACTGCCTATTCCTTAATGACCTAACCTCGATTTGCCCTCACACCAGAAATGTCGGTTGGACCGCGTGTCACCCACGCCCCGTCTGGCTGATCGCGTCAGATTGGAGAAAGATTCATCGCACTCATCGGTACGACCTGATCGCTATTGTCGCAATGGTTTTGTCAATCCCGCCGGACTTTCTCGACGTAGTTCTTGATGGTCTGTACGATTTCCCGATTGTCCACCGTGACCCGTCCGCTTTCCCCCACATCTGGATGATAAAGATAAACAACGTATCTTTCATCCGGGATTTCGCACCATACGAACACTCGCTTTCGCTTGCCGGGTATTTCAAGAAATAGCGCGGCGAGAGAAGTACCCGGCACAACGTCTGCAAGGACGATGTCATCTCGAATCCGGGTAATCAAACTCAATATGCCTCTGGCGTGTTCTCCATATCTGGAGTGAATATACACGTCCTGATAGTCTGCAATCACCCTACCCCAATCTCCGAAAGACACATTCTCTCCCTCCGAATTCACTGCCTGACCTTAACCCGGTTGAGCACACTGCGGAAATGCCTGTTGAGACAGATCAATCCATCTTCTCGAACCCCTGCTTCCCGCCTCATCTCCGTACAGAACCCCCGCAGGGGGTGGTCTTCACGTAGCCCGGCCATTTCATGGCTGGGCAGCTCATCCCACCCTCTCCGTATGATCTCTGCGTCCTTTGCGTTCTCTGCGGTTCAATTCTCTTTCTCTTTGCGTCTGTGCGAAGCCTCCCTTTAGGGATTGCGGTTAAATCTTCTTCTCTCCGATTATATGGCGCAAAAGTAGACAAAATGTCACCCGTTCGACTCCATTTTATGCTATTCTGGAACTACGGATGGGTAGGGACGCCATGTTGCGACCGAAGGAAGTCCCTTTAGGGAGCGTCCGGGATTCCCGCCCGCCGCACCTTCACAACCTATCAACCGCGATGATCGCATCTCATCGTTGCTGCAAATTTCGCGCAGTTGCAACTGCAACATTTTCAACATTTGCAACTTTTCGCGCCATTTGCATTTGCGGTATTTGCAGCATTTCTGGCAGTCGCCGCCTTGCATGTAAGGCATTTGCCGCAGAATTGCCCTTCCGCAACTGCCGCAATTGCCGAAATTGCCGCAGTTTCCGCAAATCGTCCGGCATGGACGACACTTTGGACGATTCTCAAGATTCTCATGTTTTGAACGATTCTCATTCTTATCATTCTTATCATTTCTCTCATCGACTTGTATTTTTCTATCAACTATAAACTATCAACCATTAGCTTTTAGGGTCTGGCTACAAACTATAAGCTACCAGCTAAAAGCTACCCATAAACTATCAACTATTAACTTTTCTTCTCTCACTGACACAAATGCCATTGGCGGCACTGACGACACTGCCGCCATTTGCGACAACTCACAACTCGATTTGCATGGCTATAAGCTATCAGCTAATAGCTATCAACTTCCCCACCATTTCCGCCACAAAACCGGGGCATCTCCCTGTGGCGATCTGCTCCGCAGAGGTTGGCCGGAATCGGCAGGTTCCTTTAGAATGGAACCCATGTCACTCCTCTCCAACCGCCAGATCATCCGCGCTGCGCTTGTCGTCCTGCTCGGCTTCCTCGCCAGCGGGGTGCTGGGACTCGTCCGCACGGCGCTGATCTCGCAGACCTTCGGGGCGGGCAGCGCGTTGGATGCCTTCTTCGCCGCCCAGCGCATCCCCGAACTGATCTTCGTGCTGGTCGCGGGCGGGGCGCTGGGGTCGTCCTTCATCCCGGTCTTTGCCCGCAGCCTCCGGGCGGAAGACCACGCCGGAGCCTGGAAGCTCGCCAGCGCCACCATCACGCTCTCGGCGCTGGCCGCGGCCGCCCTCTCCCTGCTGATCGCGCTGGCCGCCCCCTGGATCGTGCCCGCCCTGCTCGTGCCCGGACGCCCGCCGGAGGTGCAGGCGCTCACCGTCTCCCTCACCCAGATCATGATGCTGACCCCGTTCATCTTCAGCATCAGCGGCCTGATGATGGGCATCCTGCAAAGCTACAATAACTTCCTGCTGCCCTCGCTCGCCATCAGCATGAACAGCGTCGGGCTGATTATCGGGACGCTGCTGCTGGCCTACTGGGTCCCATCGCAGCCGGGCAGTCCCGCCCAGGTCGGCGCGGCCAATGTCTACGGGCTGGCCTGGGGCGCGGTGCTGAGCGCCCTGCTCCATCTGGGGGTGCAGCTTCCGGGTTTGCTGCGCCTGCGCCGCGAGGCTCCCGGCGAGGGCTGGCTGCCCATCCGCTTCCTGCCGGATAGGCATGTGCCCGGCGTGCGCGATGTGCTGGTGATGATGGGGCCGCGCGTGCTGGGGCTGGGCGTGGCGCAGTTGAACTTCATCGCCAACACCATCTTCGCCTCGCAGATGCTCACGGGCAGCCAAGCCGTGCTGACCATCGCCTGGACGCTGATGTTCACCGTGCTGGGCGTCGTCGGGCAGAGCGTCGGCACAGCCCTGTTCCCGACTCTCTCCGGGCTGGCGGCCTCGAACCACTTCGAGGGCTACAAAGATCGCCTGGCGAGCGCCCTGCGTGGGGTGCTGTTCCTGGCGCTGCCCGCCACCGTCGGCGCGATCCTGCTCGGCGGGCCGCTGATCGCCCTGCTCTTCCAGCGGGGGGCATGGACAGCGGAGGATACAGCCGCGACCGCCTGGGCGCTGAGCTTCTTCGCGCTGGGGATCGTCGGGCACGCCGGGCTAGAGGTACTGTCGCGGGCGTTCTATGCGCTGGAGGATACGCGCACGCCGGTCACAGTCGGCGTGATCTCGCTCATCTCGAACATCGTCCTGAGCGCGGTGTTCATCCAGATGATCGGCGATCCAACCAGCCTGACGCGCGGGCCGTTCGCGGGGCTGGCGCTGGCGAACTCGGTCACGACCCTGTTGGAAGCAGCGGCGCTGTGGGCGCTGCTCCGGCGGCGTATCGGCAGCCTGAACGACGGCTATGTGGTGGACGGCCTGCTGCGAACGGGAGCGGCTGCTCTGGCGATGGGCGCGGCACTGTGGCTGTTCATCCAGATCGCGGGCGGTCTGCCCGCAGCCGCGATGGCGATCCTCGGCCTGGGGATCGGCGGGGTAGTTTTCTTCGGGGCGGCGCTGGCGCTGCGCCTGGATGAAGTCCGCGCGGTGCTGGGGATGATCCTGCGGCGCTTGAAGCCCCAGTCGAATTGAGTTCCAGAAGCTCTGAAAACACAAGACCGGCGGAAATATGTAAGCTCACATATCCCAAGCGTATCGCAAATTTGGGATATGTGGGTTATTGCGGACTACAGCGGCTCGACGCGACCGTCGCCGCTTAGCTGGCTGACGCGCAGTTCAGCCTGATCGAGGGCGGCCTGGCAGCGTTCGGCCAACTGGCGGCCGCGCTCATAGAGCGTCACGGATTCTTCCAGCGGGAGTTCGCCGGATTCCAACTGGGCGATGATGCGTTCCAGTTCGGCGTAGGCCGCTTCAAAAGAGAGTTCGCTGATAGCGTTCATGGCTGTCCTTATCTTCTACGCGGGCTTTCAAGTCCCCATCGTGGAACTGGACGGTGATGGCTGTGCCGGGGGTGGTTCCGGCGGCGCGGGTGAGGCGTTCGCCGTCGGCGCTGCGGGTGACGATGGCATAGCCGCGCTTGAGGATGGCGCGGGGATCGGCGCTGTTCAGCGCAGAGAGGCGTCCGTGCAGCCGTTCTTTGAGCAGATCGATCCGCCGCAGCGGAGCCGCATCCAACCGGGCAGCGCGTTCATCGACGCGCTGGCGCAGATCGCGGATGCGGCTGGCCGGGGAGACAAAGCGCAGGGTACGCTGCGCCGCGGTCAACTGAGCGCGGCTGTCGTTCAACTGCCCCTCGATCAGGCCGGTCAGCGCGTCACTCAGGCGATTTACCCCGATGCGAAGATCGTCCCGGTGGGGGGTAGCGCTCTCGGCGGCGGCGGAGGGGGTCGGAGCGCGGAGGTCAGAGACGAAATCGACGATGGTGAAGTCGGTCTCGTGCCCTACCCCGGTGATGATGGGGATGCGGCTGGCCGCGACCGCCCGCGCCACCCGCTCATCGTTGAACGCCCACAAATCTTCCAGGCTGCCCCCACCCCGGCACAGCAGGATCACATCGACTTCGGTGAAGCGGTTCAGGCGTTCGATGGCCGCCGCGATCTGCGGCGGGGCATCGGCTCCCTGCACGAGCGTCGGGCTGAGGATGACCTCGGCCAATGGGAAGCGCCGCCGCAGGACGTTCTGGATGTCCTGGAAGGCAGCCGCCTCTGGTGAGGTGACTACGCCGATCTGATGCGGGAACAAGGGGATAGGACGTTTGCGACCGGGATCGAACAACCCCTCGGCCTGGAGTTTGGCCTTGAGCAGCTCGAACTGGGCGTAGAGATCGCCCATGCCGACGGGACGCACCGCGTCCGCATAAAGCTGGTAAGCGCCCTGCGGCTCGTAGATGCCGACGGAACCGTGGGCCAAGATCGCGTCGCCGTCCTGCGGTTGAAGTCCCTGCCGCTCGGCGCTGGAACGCCACATCACGCATTTGAGCTGGGCGCTGCTGTCCTTGAGGGTGAAGTACCAGTGGCCGGAAGCAGCCCGCTTCATGTTGGAGACCTCGCCCTGCACCCACAGGTCTTGCAGGAACTCCTGGGTTTCCAGCAGTTCGCGGAGGCTGGTCGTCAGTTCACCGACGGTGTAGCTGTGCGGCATCGAATTCCCTTTGGCTAGATGCGTAGGAGATTATACAATAGGGGACGTTTGAATCGGAACACGTCGAGGAGTAACCGTCGGATGGCGTACCTGAACGCACAGCAGCGCGAGAATCTGCTCAACGAACTCAGCAAACTCAACTTCAACAAGGCCAAAGGCAAGGTGCGCGGACTCGATCCCAAGAGCCGCCTGGTGGTCTTCCGCAACGCGCAGGGAACCGGACGCTGGATCACGCGCTACGATCTGCCGACGCTGGGCACGCGGGTCACTCTGGTGGAGAGCCATCAGGATGCGCTGCATGGCGGGAAGTTCAAATCCGAGTTTGAGCTGGCTGAAGTGATCGTAGAAGCCCTGCCCGGCAACGCGAACTGATCAGTTGTCGGCACAGCCTGTGGAGGGGGTGACAATCGGCGCTAAAAATTGCGTCGATTGCCCTATCCCGCGCTGGAGGGTTCACGGGTATGCTATTGCCTGGATAGGATGTCGCCGCACGCATCACCCAAGCGGGACGGCGGCGATGTCCGGGAAATCGTCATCTCAAGCCGCCATCCCGGCGGTGGAACGTGTTCAGCGATAAGGAGACTGAGTCATGCTTCGTACCCTTCCCCGCACGCGCGATCTGAGCCTGGCCTACCGGCTGGCCGGGATCGCCGTCTTCACCATCCTGACCATTCTCTCAGCGCGGATCACCATCGAAATCGGCCCAGTTCCGTTCACATTGCAGCCGCTGGCGGTTCTGCTGGCCGGGTTGGTGCTGGGGGCGCGTGATGGATTTGCGAGCCAGGCGGTTTATGTGGCGCTGATCGCGGCGGGCGCGCCGCTGGATGCGCGTGCGCTGGGCACAGCCGCCCTGGCCGGGCCGACGGCCAGTTATCTGATCGGGTTCGTGTTCGCGGCGGGCACGGCCGGGTTCCTGGTCGAACATGGAGCGAGCCGGGTCTGGCAGCGATGGCTGGCGGGGATTGTGGGCGTCGGCATCATTTATCTCTTCGGCGTGCTGGGACTGCATTTCGTGGTCGGCCTGGATTGGGATAAGGTCTGGGGCGCGGGCGTGGCTCCGTTCATCGTGCCTGATCTGCTCAAGGCGCTGATCGCGGCGGCGCTGGCCGAGGGTGGCCGCTCACTCCTGCTGCGGTCGCGGCTGCAATAGGTGGTGTGGGCCGCATTGGACAGACTTCACACGGGGAATCAGGATACAGGGGTGGCAGGCGTCGCCCCTGTGCTGTTGAAAAGGCTGGATACATGATTTTGGAAATGGCGGTTTTGCAGGTGAAGCCGGGACAGGAGGCCGCGTATGAGGCGGCGCTCCAGGAGGCGCTGCCGATCATCAGCGCGGCGAAGAGCTTTCGGGGCATGGAATTCCAACGCTGCATCGAGACGCCGGGGCGATACCTCTTCCTGGTGCGCTGGGAAACGCTGGAAGACCACACCCAGGGATTCCGGGGTTCGGCGGCCTACCAGGAGTGGCGGAGCCGTCTGCATCCCTTCTACGAGTCGGCGCTGGTGGAGCATTACGAGCAGGTTGCCAGCGTGCCGATGGGTTAAGCACATCTGGAAAGGAGTCTGCGATCATGGACAATCCCGTAACCATCACCTTCGTGCCAGAACAGATCATCACCTGGCTGATTATCGGGCTGGCGGCGGGCTTCGCGGCCAATATCCTGGTGCGGGGACGCCGCCTGGGGGCGACGGGCAGCATCATCGTCGGGCTGGTGGGCGCGGTGGTTGGCGGATTCGTATTCAGCTTGCTCGGAATACAGGTTCCGGGTGTGCTGGCTGGAGGGATCACGCTGCGCTACATCGACATCATCGTGTCGTTCCTGGGGGCGCTGCTGGTGCTGATCGTGGTGGGGTGGTTCTGGCGGCGGTCGTGAGCAGAAGAGGAATTGAACCGCAATGACGCCAAGAACGCCAAGATCATGCAGAGTAGAAGCCGCAGGGCGCTGGGATGAGCGCCCTGCGGTGATAGAGGGAGCCTAAATTTCGGCCAGTTCCTCTTCGGTGGCGGTCAGGCCGAGGATGTGGTAGCCCGCGTCCACGTAGATGATCTCGCCTGTGACGTTCCGGCTGAGGTCGGAGGCCAGGTAGAGGGCGGTATCGCCGACATCTTCCTGGGAGACGAGACGACGCAGGGGCGAGGTTTTCTCCGAGTATTTGAGCATGGCGCGGATGCCGGGCACACCAGCAGCGGCCAGCGTCTTGATCGGGCCGGCGCTGATGGCGTTTACGCGAATGCCCTTCTGACCGACATCGTTGGCGAGGTACTTGGTGATGGTTTCCAGGGCGGACTTCGCCACGGCCATGACGTGGTAGCGGGGCATGACCTTCTCGGCGGCGTAGTAGGTCATGCTCATGATGCTGCCGCCATCGGGCATCAGGGGTTCGGCGCGTCTGGTCATGGCGATCAGGCTGTAGGCGCTGATATCGAGCGCGAGCTTGAAGCCGTCGCGGGAAATATCGACAAAGCGGCCGCCGAGGTCATCGCGGTTGGCGAAGGCGACCGAATGCACCAGCGTATCCAGGCGGCCGTAGCGGTCGCGGATTTTGGCGAAGATGGCATCCAGGTCTTCATCGCGGGTGACATCGCAGGGTTCCACGAAGTCACAGCCAATCTCCTGCGCCAGCGGGAAGACGCGCTTTTCCATGATCTCGCCCGCGTAGCTCAGCAGGATGGTCGCGCCTTCCTGATGCAGCTTTTTGACGATCCCCCAGGCAATCGAGTTCTTGTTCGCCAGCCCGAAAATCAGGGCAATCTTGCCGTCCATTAAACCCATACTGGTTTTCTCCGAGTCTGATGGGCAGCCCGGTCAAGGCCACCCCTAAAGATCAGTATTCGTTATAACACGCTGACGCTGACGGCGCTACGACATCGTTGGACTGTTGCGTGTGAGGTACAGCCGCCTTATCATCTCTACGCAGTCAAACGGAGGAAATGAGCGCATGACCCAGGACAGCATCAACGTCGTCGTGGCGATGGACTTTTCGGACGCGATCCTCGACGGCCTGCGGGCGATTTCGCCGCGGCTGAACATCGAGCGGCATCACCCGAATGTGCCGGACCCGGCCTGGGAAGAGGCCGAGGTGGTCTATACGGCACACCGCTTCCCCGATCCGGCGCAGGCTCCCCGGCTGCGGTGGATTCAACTGCACACGGCGGGGATCGATCACGCGGTGCGGCAGCCGATCCTGCGGGCGGAGGATGTGGACGTGACGACGGCCAGCGGCATCCACATCACGCAGATGTCCGAGTATGTGCTGGCGATGATGCTGGCCTTCGCTTACCGCCTCCCGAAGATGCTGGAGCTTCAATCCAGGGCGGAATGGCCGGAGAAAGCCGGGAAGATTTTCGCTCCGGGAGAACTGCGCGGGCAGACGCTGGGCCTGGTGGGATACGGGAGCATCAACCGGGAGATTGCCCGGCTGGCGAATGCGCTGGGGATGACGGTGCTGGCCTGCAAGCGCGACCTCAAGCACCTGGAAGACCGCGACAGCTACGTCGAGCCGGGGACAGGCGATCCTGAAGCGGCCATCCCGGAGCGCATCTATCCGGCGGAGGCGGTGGCTTCGATGGCGGCTGAGTGCGACTTCGTGGTCGTGACGATACCGCTGGTGGATGGCGCGCCGCCGGTCATCAGCGAGGCAGTGCTGGAAGCGATGAAGAAGACGGCAGTCCTCATCAATGTGGCGCGGGGGGCGGTGGTGGACGAAGCCGCGCTGATTACGGCGCTGTCGTCGGGCAAGATCGGCGGGGCGGCGCTGGATGTGTTCGAGGAAGAGCCGCTGCCTTCGACCAGTCCGCTGTGGAACCTGGAGAACGTAATCATCAGCCCGCACATTTCGGGCAACAGCCTGCGCTATCACGAAAAAGCGGCGGCGCTGTTCGCGGAGAATCTGCATCGCTACCTGGAGAAGAAACCGCTGCTGAATGTGGTGGATCGCAAGCGGGGATACTGAGGCAGGGGTTAGGGATTGGGGGTTAGGGAAGATGGAGAGGAGTTAGAGGGGTCGCCTCCCCCAGTAACGGGACGGGACAAGACGGCAGTCTCAAAACCCTGAACCGATTCGGGGCGGTGTTCGTATTAGGCTATGGCAGCCGTGTTCGCGTATAGAGAGGATCGTCTATGTCTCGGAAAGCGGTCTACCGCCAGTTCGCTTCGACTCGACTGTACTATCCTATGGTCGCCTATTCGCCGGATGGCAAGCATATCGCTCACGTCCACAATGCCACCGGGCAGTTCAATGCCTGGACAGTTCCCTCCGGCGGCGGGTATCCGCGCCAATTGACCAGCTACACCGACAACCGAGTTCAGCAGCTTTCCTG
>JAEUQZ010000800.1 GCA_016788965.1 Anaerolineae bacterium
ATGCCGATGTCGTCCGGCATCAGATCGCGCACCATCTTCAATGTGAGTTCAATATCCTCACGGGTTTCGCCGGGATAACCAAATTGAAGGAAGAACGCGACTTTTACACCGTGAGCGTGTAGTTGACGAGTCGCTTCATAAATTTGCTCGACGCGCGTACCTTTATCCATCGAATCCAAGATTTTCTGCGAACCGCTCTCCGCCCCTACCCACACAATCTTGGCACCGGCGCGCGCCAAAGCCGGAATGGTATTGCCCCGCAGCAGCAGATCAACCCGATTGAGACTCTTGAACGGGATATGCAGTCCTTGCGCATCCAGCAAATCCGCGAATTCTTCAATCCACTTATCCTGAATGCCCATGATGTCGTCCATGAACCAGATGTGGTCAGGGTTAAAGGTTTCTTTCAGCCACGCCATTTCCGCCACAACATTGGCCGCACTGCGAACATTGTATTTCTGCCCCCAGATTGGCTTCGCGCACCAGTTACAGTGAAAAGGGCAACCGCGCGTGGTGACCAGATTCATCGAGTAGTAACCGTGTCGTTCGATCCATATGCGCCGGTATTTCTCCCGCTCAACCAGATCCCACGCAGGGAAAGGCAGCGCGTTCAAGTCGCGGATCACGGGACGCGGTGGAGTCTTGGTGACCTGTCCTTCGCGCATATAGGCCAATCCGCTGATCCGATATAGTTCATCGTCATCCTGAACAGATGGAGCGCCTTC
>JAEUQZ010000801.1 GCA_016788965.1 Anaerolineae bacterium
GGTCATGACCGCCATCAGCGGGGTGGAGATCGCGCTGTGGGACATCGTGGGGAAAGCCTGCGGCCAGCCGGTTTATAAGCTGATCGGCGGGCGCTACCACCGCAAGCTGCCGGCGTATGCCAACGGTTGGTACGGCGGGGCGCGCACACCGGCGGAATTCGCGGAACGGGCGCGGGAAGCGGTGGGGCGCGGCTATCAGGGCTTGAAGTTCGACCCGTTCGGCGTGGCGTGGAAGGACATGGGCGCGGCGGAACGGGAAGCGGTGGTGGCGATTGTGGCGGCAGTGCGCGAAGCGGTGGGGGCGCGCGTGGATTTGATGATCGAGTTTCACGGACGTTTATCGGTCGGGGAAGCCATTTTGATGATGCGCGAATTGGAACGCTTCCGTCCGGCATGGTGCGAAGAACCGGTCGCGCCGGAGAGCATCGACCTGCTCAACGAGGTCAAGCGGCAGGCACGCAGCCCCATCGCGGCGGGCGAACGGTTGTACACCATGGCGGATTTCTACCGGCTGGCGGCGCTGCGGGCGGCGGATGTGGTGCAGATGGACGTGGCGCACTGCGGCGGGATCAGCGTGAGCAAGAAGATCGCGGCGATGGCGGCGGCGCAGGATATGCGCATCGCCCCGCACTGCTCGGTCGGGCCGGTGGCACTGGCGGCGGCGCTGCATGTGGACATCAGCACGCCCAACTTCATGGTGCAGGAAGCCTTCGCCGAGTTCG
>JAEUQZ010000802.1 GCA_016788965.1 Anaerolineae bacterium
CTCGCCGCGGCAATCGGACGACGTTCCAGCACTCCAGCGACCGAAATGGCACCGAAAATTCACTGGCGCAATAATCCGTTCCGACCGATCCGCGAGACATTCTCGCAGGGTAAGCAGCGAATTGAAGTGCTGCTCAAACCAGCCGGTCTTGGCCGTTATGAGGCTCGTATCGGCGAACAGACTTACACGGTTCAGGTCTATGGATATGAGAACGGCGAACTACAGCTCGATGTGAACGGGCTGCGGCAAACGGCCACGGTGCTGCCGGGTACGGGACAGGTTTGGTGGGTTCAGATGGGCAGCAAAAGTTATGACCTAACATGGAACCCTGCCCTACCCGAAGCCAGCCAAACAGTGGCAAGCGAAGGCTCACTGCACGCGCCGATGCCGGGGCAAATTCGAGCTGTTCTGGTGGAAGTCGGGCAGCAGGTACAGACTGGAGATGTGCTGATGGTGCTGGAAGCGATGAAGATGGAACACCGCATCAAAGCACCGTACGCGGGAGTTATTGGCGCGGTACACTTTAGCGTGGGACAAACCGTTCAAGCTGACGCGGTGCTGTTAGAACTTCATACCCATCCTACATAAATGACCATCCAAAAACCCGGCAATGTTCATTTTACCCTTTACAAAGAACATTAGTTCTGTAAGATAATTCAATTAGCTGCATTTTAAGGAATAGTGTAACAAAAGCCGCGCAACGGTGTCTAAGTATATGCA
>JAEUQZ010000803.1 GCA_016788965.1 Anaerolineae bacterium
GAACGGTTGTAAGCATGCCGCCTAAATCGAAGACTACGCAACATGCGGGAGCGGACGCCTTTACCGCTATTGCCCACCCAATACGGCGGGGCATTCTGGATATGCTGGTAAGTGGCGAAATGACCGTTACCCATATTGACGCTGCTGCCAAGCCGTTCGAAGTGTCCCGACCGGCCATCAGTCAGCATCTCGCTATCCTGCTGGAAAGCGGGTTGGTGGGCATGGAAACGCGCGGACGGGAGAATTATTACCGACTGCGTCCGGAAAACCTGAACGAAGTCTACCGCTGGATTAAACACTATGAGCAGTTCTGGCCGGAGAAGCTGGATAGCCTCGAAGCGTATCTGGATAAGTTGGCGGCAGATGAACAATCCAATCCCCACCCCCTAACCCCCTCCCCATTGCATGGAGAGGGGGAACAAGGCAGTGAAAATTTGTCCTCATTAAAAAAGCAACATACATGAACCGGAAGCGAGTGAGTATGTGCGTCATTGTCTGGCTAACCACTCGGAGCTTTCCGCCCACAGGGTCGGCTCGGATTTGCTGCGGAAGAAGCCGAAATGCCCGATGGACGGCGCGCCAATATCGGATGGTTGCAGATGCTTATCAATGATCGGCGCATTCGGGTAAAACGAGAGCATACTTTTGACCGCCGCGTAGGGCGCGTAATCGTCGTCACTGAAGCTGTAGGCGAAAAATGGCGCGGTGAACTGCGCGAAG
>JAEUQZ010000804.1 GCA_016788965.1 Anaerolineae bacterium
GACCTCGTGAAGGGCACACAAGACAAGAAATTTCCGATCCTCGCACCTAACAATGAAAAAATTACCCTATTTCATGCTCCTTTCACAGTTTCTACACCCTGAAGTCGTTGTGTAAAAGCGCTGTGTCATGTTGTTCTGTGTCATATTCAGGTGTTTAACGTTACATGCATAATAATCGCCGAAAACGGGGCGGTGTTGTAGTGAGATAGATCACCTGTATGTATATGAGTGATCACACATGTATCCGTACAATTTATCATGCCGCCAAATGACAATTTTTGTCGGGCGGGATGATATATGTCATATGGGACATGTGTTTTGAGCGATGATTTAGAAGCGACCTGTCATGGTTTGGACGTAACCGGTGAGTTCGGCATAGCCGTAGCCGGTGGCATCACCGGAGATGGCGACTGCGCCTTCCCAATAGTCGATGCTGCCGCTGCCGTGCAGTTCTTGATCGGCAAGGAGGGGGGTGATGGTGAGGTTGAGGGGTTGGGGTTCGCCGATGTCGATGGTGATTTCCCATGTGGCGGGATAGACCGCGCCGCTGTGGGGGCTTGCCCATGTGCTGGTGACGTTGAAGGTGAAGTCGGCGCTGGCGAGGTAGCGGGTGGAACCGTCGGGATAGACGAGCAGGCCGCCGAAAGCCGGTTCACGGCCACCGTCGAGCAGGCGAATCTGACCGAGCATCAATTCGCGGTCATCGTCGAGTTG
>JAEUQZ010000805.1 GCA_016788965.1 Anaerolineae bacterium
ATCCCGAAAATCTCGCCGCCATTTGCCTTACGCCGATCCTCCCCATTCCCGAATGGTGTGATATTCCGGTCGGCGAAGTCATCATCGAACGGGAACGGAAGCGCGTCATCTATCACGTCGAACCCTACAAAATCAGTAAGTACCCCATCACCAACCTTCAGTTCAAGGCCTTCATTGATGCCCCCGATGGCTACAAAAATCCTCGCTGGTGGGACTTTTCGCGTGAAGCCTGCGAGTGGTTCAAAGCCCACCCTGAACCCTTGGAGTCGAAGTTCTCCGGTGATGATTACCCGCGTGTGAATGTCTGCTGGTACGAAGCCATGGCCTTCTGCCTCTGGCTCAGTGAAAAGAGCGGCCTCAAAATCACCTTACCCACCGAGCAGCAGTGGCAGCGCGCCGCGCAAGGGGATACCACCAACCGCTACCCGTGGGGCAATAAGTTCGAAAAAACACGCTGCAACACCAGCGAGGCCGGCATCAAATCCACCACGCCCGTCTCCAAGTATCCCGAAGGCAAGAGTCCCTTTGGTGTTTATGATATGGCAGGCAATATTTGGGAATGGTGTCTCACACGCCAGATCGCGCCCGCTCCTGCCGGCAGCCCCGCCGGAACACAGGGGAAAGTGACCTACATCGTGCGCGGCGGCTCATTCCTCGGCTCAGCCGAACGTGCCCGCAACGGCTTCTACTTCAAGATGGACCCGGTCTACCG
>JAEUQZ010000806.1 GCA_016788965.1 Anaerolineae bacterium
GTCGTTCCGGCGGTGCTGAAGGCGACGCTGATGACCGGCCCCTTGTGGCCGGCGAGCGGCTTGCCCAGGGACTTGCGCGTGGCCACATCCCACAGGATGACGGTCTCGTCGCGACTCGCCGAGGCCAGTGTCTTGCCGTCGGGGCTGAAGGCGATCCCGTCGACTTTCCCCTCGTGGGCGGCGAGCGGCTCGCCCAGGGGCTTGCGCGCGGCCAAGTCCCACAGCATCACGAACCGGTCCTTAATCGGACTTGCCGAGGCCAGCGTCTTACCGTCTGGGCTGAACGCCACGCTGTTGATTCCCCGCCTGTTGTCGCCAAGAAACGCATTGATACGCTGGTGGTACTGAATTCCGCCCAGCAAGCTGCTCCGCGCCTCTGCGGTAGGGCTCGCCTGCACCGCGGCACTCGCCAGAAGAAGACTCAGGTCGAAGCGCCCATCCCGTTCGTGCTGTGACTCCGATGCCAGCCGACCGGCTTCCGCGACGCCGCGCTGCGTCTCGCTCCTCCACCACAACCCGCCCGCCGCCAAGCCGAGGACGACCGCCACCAGAGCGGCCAGCGAAGCGATCCGCGCCAGTTTTCGCTGTTGTGTTGCCCGTAAAGCTTCCGCGGCGCGGTGCTTTTCAGCTTCCGCCGCACGTTCGGTCTCCGCGCGTACCCGTCCTTCGGCTTCACGTGCGCGCTCGGCCTCGGCCGCCCGCCGGGCCTCC
>JAEUQZ010000807.1 GCA_016788965.1 Anaerolineae bacterium
AGGTGGCGAAGCCCATCTTTTCGATGGTGGCGATCTCGAATTCCAGCCGTTCACGCAGCTCGGCGTCGTGATGGGCGCGGTCGCCGTAGCGCCAGACCAGCCCTTTTTCTGCCAGGTGACGCATGAAGGAGTCGCTGGTGAACCCTTCTGGGACGGGGAAGACCGGCAGATGGTATTCCTTGCGGCTCAGGTCGAGGTCGCACATCTCGGCGATCCTGACCGTGTTGAGCAGCGCCTCACCGTTGTTGATGTGCCCGAACTGGCTCCACATCTGTTCAGGGCTGGCGAGGAAGTAGCTGTTGTCGCTCATGCGCATGCGGTCAGATTCAGACTTCAGCGCTGTCGTCTGAATGCAGAGCAGGGTATCGTGCGGGTCGTAGTCTTCCGCCGTGATGTAATGCACGTCGCTGGTGGCGACCAGACCGACCTGGTCTTTTTTGCCGCTGCGCACCAGCCACTCGTTGACTGCCGCCAGCTCGTCCAGCTTGTGGTGCTGGAGTTCCAGGTAGAAGCGATCTTTGCCGAAGGTCTGGATGTACCAGTCTACGATGGCGCGCGCGCTGTCGTCGCTGCCGCGCATGATCATGCCGGGAATCTGACCACCCAGGCACGTGCTGGTGGCGATGATGCCTTCGCTGTGCCGTTCCAGAAACTCTTTGTCGATGCGCGGCTTGTAGTAGTACCCCTCCAGCTGCGCCGCGCTGGCGATC
>JAEUQZ010000808.1 GCA_016788965.1 Anaerolineae bacterium
CGCGAAAGCGCCGGGCGACTTTGTTTTTGAAAAACCTGGTGATGCCAGTAGCGATTGGCTTGCGGCGAGGGGAGGCGTTGAGGTATTCTCCTCCATTGCGCCGAAGGCTCTCCAGCCTTTGGATAGGGAAGTACTCCCCGCTTAACTTGCGCCTATGCCGTTACTGGTGTAGACGTTAACAACGGAGTAAAAATGGCAAGAAGTCTTAAAAAGGGATACTTTGTCGACGATCACCTGGTGAAAAAGGTGGCCGCGATGACGACGGTCGAAAGCACAGCCCGGTGTTCGACACCGAGAACATGATTGGCCACAAGCTGGGCGAGTTCGCGCCGACCCGGACCTACAAGGGTCACGGCGGCTCACTTCCCGATCGGGGGGCTCGTCTGCGGTAACGCGTGAGAACAACTATGGAAGCGAAAGCAATAGCAAAATATGTCCGCGTTCAACCGCGTAAGGTGCGCATCGTCGCCGCCGAGGTGAAGGGCAAGTCCGCCATCGCCGTGGCCAACACGCTGCAGTTCCACCCCAGCAAGGGTGCCTATTACCTGCGCAAGGTCGTCGTCAGCGCCATCGCCAATGCCGAGACGAATCTCGGTCTTCCCGGCAACACGCTGAAGATCGCCCGCATCCAAGTGGATGAAGGTCCCAAGCTCAAGCGCGTGACGCAAAAGGCTATGGGCCGTGGCGCCCGCATCGTCAAGAAGACCA
>JAEUQZ010000809.1 GCA_016788965.1 Anaerolineae bacterium
AGCGCGCTCGCCAACCCCTGAGCAGCGACCGCGTCCGCCCCTGGCACACGAATATCGAAGACCAGCAGCGTCATGACGATGGCGAATACGCCGTCGGCAAGCGTCTCGATGCGGGCGGTGGTGATGGCGGAGAACCGGCGGCGGCGCGCCTCTTCGCTTTGTGAGGAGTCTACGATCGGCTCATTCATGGAGTCCTGCGCTTTCATGTTCGACAGCCATTATTCGCTGGGGCGGCGCGCTTCGATGACCACCCAGTCGCACTGCTGGCGGCGGTTGAACGGCAGCAGCCCGACCCTGCGCAGCGCGGTTTCGACCTCTTCCGCCTGTTCGACCAGGATACCGCTGAAGATGCCGACGCCGCCCGGGCGCAGCACATCGCCGAGCGGCTGATCGCACATGGCGATGATGACCCGCGCCAGGATGTTCGCCAGCAGCAGGTCAAAGCGACGCGGCGAGTGCAGGACTGTCTCCAGGCTGCCCTGCTGCACGACGATCCGTTCGGCGGTTCCGTTCTGCGCTACGTTGGCAGCGCCGACTTCGACGGCGACGGAGTCGATGTCCACCGCCAGCACGTCGTGTGCGCCGAGCTTCGCCGCGGCAATCGCCAGGATGCCTGACCCGGTCCCCAGGTCGAAGACCTTGATCCCCGGTTTGACGTGATCTTCCAGCGCCTCCAGGCAGAGCTGGGTGGTCGGGTGAGTGCCGGT